>NZ_JBIUTD010000012.1:0-160694 GCF_044741705.1 Kitasatospora sp. NPDC088134
CGCCCGGTTACATTCCGAACCCGGAAGCTAAGCCTCACAGCGCCGATGGTACTGCAGGGGGGACCCTGTGGGAGAGTAGGACGCCGCCGAACAATTATTCAGGGAAGGGTCCCGGCCGAAAGGCCGGGGCCCTTTTCGCATTTCCGGGGATCGAAGAAAGCGACAGGCCCGGCGGCGACCGGTCGGCCTCGCCGATATCCACGCGACTCCAGCCCGGCGGCTGTGGCAGCCTGCGGACATGCCAGAGCTGCGAGAACATGCAGGCCGTCACTACGCCGTCCAGTTCCACTACGCCTTGCCCGACGACGCCTGGTGCGTGGAGTTGAGCGAGGCCGTTCCGGCGCCGGCCGCGGGGAGCGAGATTCCCAACGCTGTGACCCACCTTCCCGGAGCCGCCTTCGTCGTGGCGGTGATTCCCGACGAGGATCCGGACCTGGAGCCGAGCGTCCACATCCACAGCCACGACGAGCACGTCATCCCGTACGAGATCGTGCGCTGGTTCATGGAGCAGGTGGCCGAGCAGGTGGAGCGGTGCCGGGCCGCACTGGCTCAGGAGGGTTGTGCCGCTGATGGCTCTGCGGGCCGCCGGGCGGGACAGCAGTCCGCCCCCGCCGGAGAGGACCCGGAGGGGGCGGTGAGAAGGCGGCGCGGAGCGGAGCTCAGAGGCGGCCGGCGGCCTTGAGGGCGAGGTAGGCGTCGGCGAGGGCCGGGGCGATGGACTCCGGGGGAGCGTCGAGGACGGTGACGCCGCGGCGGGTGAGGAGTTCGGCGGCGCGGCGGCGGTCGGCGCGGGTCTGTTCGGCGGCGGCGGCGCCGTAGACGTCCTTGACGGTGATCCGGGGGGTGTCGACGAGTTCGTCCAGGCGCGGGTCGGCGACGGAGGCGAGGAGGACCTCGTGGCGCTTGGTGAGGAGGGGGAGCTGGGGGAGCAGGCCGTCCTGGATCTGGTGGGCGTCGAGGCCGGTGAGCAGGACGATCAGCGAGCGGTGGGGGGCCATCCGCAGGGCGGTGGAGGCCATGGCGCGCAGGTCGGTCTCCACCAGGGCGGGTTCGAGCTGGGACATCGCGTCGGTGAAGGCGGGGAGGATCTCGGCGGGGGAGCGTCCGGCGACGGCGGCCCGGTGCCGGCGGTCGAAGGCGAGCAGGTCGACGCGGTCGCCGGCCTTGGTGGCGAGGGCGGTGAGCAGCAGGGCGGCGTCGAGGGCGGAGTCCAGGCGGGGGGCGTCGCCGACCCGGCCGGCGGAGGTGCGGCCGGTGTCGAGGACGATCAGGACGTGCCGGTCGCGCTCGGGGCGCCAGGTGCGGACGGCGACGGTGCTGCGGCGGGCGCTGGCGCGCCAGTCGATGGAGCGGACGTCGTCGCCGGGGAGGTACTCGCGCAGGGAGTCGAACTCGGTGCCCTGGCCGCGGGTCAGGACCGAGGTGCGACCGTCGAGTTCGCGGAGGCGGGCGAGCCGGGACGGCAGGTGCTTGCGGCTGTGGAACGGGGGGAGGGCGCGGATGCGCCAGGGGGCGTCGAGGTCGGCCTGGCGGCCGGCCAGGCCGAGCGGGCCGAGCGAACGGACCGTCACCTTGGCGGCGTGGTGGTCGCCGCGCCGGGTGGGGGCGAGCGGGGTGGTGAGGCGGCGGCGCTCGCCGGCGGGGACGGTGACGGTGTGCCGGGCGGCGGTGAAGGAGGTGCCGGGGGCCCAGGCGGAGGGGAGCCAGCCGTCGCGGACGCGGGCCCGCAGCGGGCGGGGCGAGGGGTTGCCGAGCAGCAGGTCGACGTTGACGGCCTCGCCGAGGCGGACGGTCGGCTCGCCGGAGCGCTCCAGGGTGAGCCGGCGGACGGGGGCGGCCAGCGCCAGGTCGGCGACCACGGCGGCGAGCAGGGGCAGCATGACCAGGCCGATGCCCGCCCAGGAGGGGAGGAGCAGGCCCACCAGGAGAGCGCCGAGGGCAGCGATGAGGGCCGTGCGACCGGTCAGGGCCATGGGGTGCGGGGCTCGCTTTCTGAGGGCGGGGGCGCGGTGCTGCGGGGGCCGGGGGAGCGGGCGGGCCGTTCCCCCGGCGGCGGGCTCAGCGCGGTGCGGGCGTCTGGGCGAGGACGGCCTGGATGACGCTGTCGGGCGTGGTGCCCTCCATCTCGGCCTCGGGGCGGAGCTGGATGCGGTGCCGCAGGGTGGGCAGGGCGAGGGCCTTGACGTCGTCGGGGGTGACGTAGTCGCGGCCGGCCAGCCAGGCCCAGGCGCGGGAGGTGTTGAGCAGGGCGGTGGCGCCGCGGGGGGAGACGCCCATCGCCAGGGAGGGCGAGTTCCGGGTGGCCCGGACCAGGTCGACGATGTAGGCGAGGACCTCGGGGGAGACGGTGAGCCGGCCGACCTCGGCGCGGGCGGCGGCCAGGTGCGCGGCGGTGGCGACGGGGCGGACGCCGGCCGAGGCGAGGTCGCGCGGGTCGAAGCCGTTGGCGTGCCGGGACAGCACCTGGAACTCCTGGTCGCGGCTGGGCAGCGGGAGGACCAGCTTGAGCAGGAAGCGGTCGAGCTGGGCCTCGGGCAGCGGGTAGGTGCCCTCGTACTCGACCGGGTTCTGGGTGGCGGCGACCATGAACGGCTCGGGGAGCTTGCGGGGTTCGCCGTCGACGGTGACCTGGCGCTCCTCCATGGCCTCCAGCAGCGAGGCCTGGGTCTTGGGGGGCGTGCGGTTGATCTCGTCGGCGAGCATCAGGTTGGTGAAGACCGGGCCGGGCTGGAACGAGAACTCGGCGGTGCGGGTGTCGTAGACCAGCGAGCCGGTGACGTCGCCGGGCATCAGGTCGGGGGTGAACTGGACGCGCTTGGTCTCCACGTCGAGCGCGGTGGCCAGGGTGCGGACCAGCAGGGTCTTGGCGACGCCGGGGACGCCCTCCAGCAGGACGTGGCCGCCGCAGAGCAGGGCCACCACCATGCCGGTGACGGCGGCGTCCTGGCCGACCACGGCCTTCGCGATCTCGTCGCGCAGGCCGGTGAGGGCGGCGCGGGCGTCACCGGGCCGGGCCGGGACGGTCTTGAGCAGCTGGTCGGTCACGGCTGTCGTACCTGCCATTCCATGTCGTCGAGTTCGTCGGCGAGCCGCAGCAGTGCGGCGTCGTCGGTGGGGGCCGGGCCGTACAGCAGGTGCTGGAGGTCGGCGGGGGGACGTCCGAGTCGGGCGGCGGCGGCCTCGGTGAGGGCGGCCGGGTCGGGGTCCCCGGAGGTGTGCGGGAGGCCGAGGGCGGCGGCGGCCCGGCGGCGGGTCGCGCGGCGCAGCGTCTCGGCGGCGTGGCCGCGGGCGTCGGCGCGGTGGTAGAGGCGGGCGCGGCCCTCGGTGCTCTCGGAGGCGCGGACCACGGCGGGGAGCCGTTCGCCGAGCACCGGTCCGAGTCGGCGGGCGCGCCAGGCGACGGCGAGCAGCGCGGCCAGGCCCAGCTGGTAGGTGGCCCAGTGCCAGCCGGCCGGGACCAGGTCGAGGAGGGTCTTCTTCCGGGGTTCGCCCTGGGCGGTGCGGTGGTCGCCGTGCCGTTCGACGGGGGCGTCGCCCGGGCCGTCGGTGGTGGTGCCGCCGCTGTTCCCGCCGGTGGAGCCGCCGCCGGTGCTGCCGGTGGTGGGGAAGGCGGTGGGGACGGTGGTGGGAGTGGCCGGGGCGGGGGCGTCCTGCTGGGGGTGCGGGTCGGCGACCTGCCAGACCAGCCGGGGGTGGGCGCCGAGCAGGCCGAGGGCGAGCGCGGCGTTGCCCTCGTGGGCCAGGCGCTCGTTGGTGAGCGGGTCGGCGGAGCCGAGGACGATCACCTGCTGGGTGCCGGTGGTGCGGCTGAGCAGGGCGTGCAGGGTGCTGCCGGGGTAGCAGGCGGTGTCGCCGGGGCGGCCGGAGAAGCTCTGGTTGTCGAGTTCGACCCGGCCGGCGGCGACGGCCTCGGGGAGGTCGCAGCCGGGGCCGATCGGGGGCTTCAGGTCGGGTGCGGAGTAGTCGGCCCGGACACCGGGGGCGAAGGCGTTCAGCGCGGACTGGTTGGGGGCGAGCAGGAGCAGCCGGCTGTGCTCGCCGCGGCCGATCGAGCCCAGTTCGGCGAGTTGACGGGTGGTCAGCTCGTTGGGCCGGGTCAGTACGACGGTGGTGTCGGCCTCGCGCAGGGCGCGGCCGAGTTCGGCGGCGGTGGCGGCGGTGCCGCTGGTGATGCCGCGCTGCTGGAGCAGCTGGTCGGCGGCGCGGGTGCCGCGGGCGGCGCCGGAGCGCGGGTCGAGGGCCGGGTGGTCCTCCTTGGCGGGGATGCCGGCGATCAGGACGCCGACCAGCAGCAGGACCAGGCAGCACAGGCCCCACCAGCGCCAGCGCAGCCACAGCGCGCGGGCGGTGGCGTGGCGGGCCGGGGCGGACGCCGGGGTGTCGTCGGCGGGGGTCTCCGGGGCGGGGGCGGGCGGCGGTGCGATGGTGCTCATGCGGTTCCTCCGCCGGCCGGGACGGGCACGGGACGGGTGCGCGACAGGGCGTCGTCGAGGTCGACCAGGGTCTGGTAGGAGGACCGGTCGGCGGCCCGGTTGCCGAACGCGACGGCGTCGAACAGCCGTGCCGCGGCGGTGAGTTCGGCGGCCCGGTCGGGCAGGGCGCGGCCGGCCTCGGCGGCGGCCTCGTCGGCGGTGCGGCCGGGGCGGGGGTGCAGGACGGTGCGCTCCTCCAGGCTGCGGACCACGGCGCGCATCCGCTCGCGGACGGCGTCGGCCCACTCGCCGCGGGCGGCGTGCGCCTCGGCGTCGGCGCGGTGCCGGGCGGAGCTGTCGGGCGCGGTGGCGGTGTCGAAGAGCCGGCCGGGGCCGCGGGCCTCCCGGCCGGGGGCGCCGAAGCGCCACCAGAGCAGGGCGCCGACGACGAGGGCCAGCACCAGCAGGATCATCAGGGCGGTGCCGCCGCCCCCGCCGAAGGGCGAGGCGACGGCGTCGAGAGCCCGGCCGATCCGGTCGCCGAGCCAGTCCATGAAGCGGGCGACCGGGCCGGGGTCGTCCTGGTGGTAGACGGCCTTGCGCAGTTCTTCCCGGGCGGCGTCGCGGGCGGCGTCGCGCGGTATGTCGACGGGGGCGCCGTCGCTGAGCAGCACCCCCTCCCCCCGGATTCCCATGCGGTCAGACCCCCGGCGGGGTGGCGGGGCCCGGGACGGGCGCGGCGGGGCGGTCGGTCCAGCTGTAGCCGGGGAGCCCGGCGGCGCGGGCGAGTTCCAGGTCGAGGGCCTCGCGGCGGATACGCCGGTCGACGTACAGCAGGGTGATCAGGACGGCCTGGAGCGGGAGGGTCAGGGTCTTGGCGAAGGCCGCGAACACGCCGGTGAGGGCGATGGTGAGGGCGACGGTGCCGTCGGAGGGGTCGTCGCCCCGGAGGAGGTCGGAGGCGAACGAGGCGGGGCCGATCACGGAGATCGTGACCAGGCCGCAGACCAGGCCGAACAGCAGCATCACGCCGAAGGTGCGCCACCAGGCGCCGCGGACCAGCCGCCAGGAGCGCCGGAACGCGCCGAGCACGGACTGCTTCTCCAGGATCAGCGCGGGCGCGGTCCAGCTCAGCGCGATCCACAGCCAGGCGCCGGGCAGGACGGCGATCGGGAGCAGCAGGATCAGCAGCGGTTCGGCGGTGAAGCCGGTCAGCGCCAGCACCGGGACGATCGGCGCGGCGAAGGCGACGGCCAGTACGAGCAGGTGCAGCAGGGAGAGCGCGACGAGCGCGCCGAACCGGGGGCGGACCTGGGCCCAGACCGTGCCGTGGGAGGTCTCGCGGCCGAGCAGGGCGGCGCTGACCACGGGGGCGAGCAGCCCGGTGACGAAGGTGCCGAGGAGCAGGGCCAGCGGCAGCGTCAGGTAGTTGGAGAACAGGTCCTCGACGGAGGTGCCGTTGAGGTGGATCCACCAGTCGACGCCGGCCTGGACGAGCTGGAGGAAGGCGGCGAAGCCGAGGCTGAAGCCGAGGGCGACCCGCCAGTGCCGGCGGACCAGGGCGAAGGAGCCGTCCATCAGTTCGCCGACGCCGAGCGGCCGCAGCGGGATCGGCCCGACCGCGGGGGTGCCGGCGGGCTGCGCCCCGGGCCCGGCGGCGGTCGCGGTGGCGGTGCCCGCCGGGGGCGTCCGGTGGCCGGAATCGGCCGGGCCGGGCGCGGCTTCGGGAGAACCGGGTGAGGTCCAACCCGGGGTCTCGGTCATCGACGCTCCTCGTCGGGGCACCCTCGGGCGGGTGCTGTCGGGAGGCCATCGTGCCATGGTGCGCACGCGTACCCCACCGGTATCCCGTTGCTGATCGGCAACGGTCCGGGCACGGCTCCCGACCCGCGAACTTTGCGATGGTATGACTGCTTCGGCGGGTGGTCGGGGCCGGCGGACGGGTGGGCTGTGCGACAGGTCACATTCGGGTGATGAGAAGATGGAGACATGAAGGGACGTGTCCTCGTCGTCGATGACGACACCGCGCTGGCCGAGATGCTCGGCATCGTGCTGCGGGGTGAAGGTTTTGAGCCGTTTTTCGTCGCAGACGGGGACAAGGCGCTGGCCGCCTTCCGGGAGACCAAGCCGGACCTCGTGCTGCTCGACCTGATGCTGCCCGGCCGGGACGGCATCGACGTGTGCCGGCAGATCCGCGCCGAGTCCGGTATCCCGATCGTCATGCTGACCGCGAAGACCGACACGGTCGACATCGTGGTCGGCCTGGAGTCGGGTGCCGACGACTACGTCACCAAGCCGTTCAAGCCGAAGGAGCTGGTGGCCCGGGTGCGGGCCCGGCTGCGCCGCGCCGAGGAGCCCACCCCGGAGCAGCTCACCATCGGCGACCTGGTGATCGACGTGGCCGGCCACTCGGTCAAGCGCGAGGGCCGCGGCATCCCGCTGACCCCGCTGGAGTTCGACCTGCTGGTCGCGCTGGCCCGCAAGCCCTGGCAGGTGTTCACCCGCGAGGTGCTGCTGGAGCAGGTCTGGGGCTACCGGCACGCGGCCGACACCCGCCTGGTCAACGTGCACGTGCAGCGCCTGCGCTCCAAGATCGAGAAGGACCCGGAGCGCCCGGAGATCGTGGTGACCGTCCGCGGCGTCGGGTACAAGGCCGGGCCCAGCTGAGGATGGACGACCTGCAGGCCGCCGCCTCCCCGTCGGACGAACCGTCCGGCGGGGAGTCCGCTGTGCGCGGCGACGTACTGAGCTCCACCACCGGCCGGCCGCGCCGGCGCCGCTGGTGGGCGGTGCTGCTCGCGCCGGTGGCCCGCCAGTTCCGGCACCCGGTCGGGCGGCTGCTGGCGCTGTACCGCCGCTCGATCCAGCTCCGGGTGGTCGCGGCGACGCTGCTGCTGTCCTTCGTCGTGGTGCTGGTGCTCGGCGTGGTGGTGGTCGCCCAGGTGCGCACCGGCCTGCTGGAGACCAAGCAGAAGTCCGCGCACGGCCAGGCCGTCGGCGGCTTCCAGATCGAGCAGGACAAGATCAACGAGGCGATCAACCTGCAGGCCAAGGCCGGCGCCGCCGCCGACCCGAGCCGCGACCAGATCAACGCCTGGCTCACCAAGCAGGTCTCCGACCTGGCCTCCGGCGGCTCCGGCGTCTACTCGGTGATCGCCATCGCCCCCGGCGGCAACGAGACCAGCGCCTCCAGCGCCGGCCTGCGCGGCGCCCGCTACAGCGGCACCGTCCTCCCGGACACCATCACCCCGGACATGCGCAAGATGGTCGCCGCCGAGCCCTCGCTGCCGCACGAGCAGCCGGTCGAGCTGCACCGCGCCCCGGACAGCCAGGCCAAGCCGGACGACAACAAGGGCCTGGCGATCGGCAAGCAGTTCACCGGCCCGGACGGCCAGCAGTACCAGCTGTACTACGTGTTCTCCTTCTACCAGGAGACCTCGACCCTGAACCTGGTGGTGGGCACCCTGGCCACCGCCGGGCTGTTCCTGGTCATCCTGCTCGGCTGCATCGCCTGGGTGGTGGTCCGCCAGGTCGTCACCCCGGTCCGGATGGCCGCCGGGATCTCCGAACGGCTCGCCTCCGGCCACTTCGACGAGCGGATGAAGGTCACCGGCACCGACGACATCGCCCGCCTCGGCGACTCCTTCAACCGGATGGCCAACGGCCTGCAGGCGCAGATCCACAAGCTGGAGGAGCTGTCCCGGGTGCAGCGCCGGTTCGTCTCCGACGTCTCGCACGAGCTGCGCACCCCGCTGACCACGGTCCGGATGGCCGCCGACCTGATCTACGACAGCCGCGAGGACCTGGACCCGATGGCGGCCCGCTCCGCCGAACTGCTCCAGGACCAGCTGGACCGCTTCGAGTCGCTGCTCGCCGACCTGCTGGAGATCAGCCGCTTCGACGCCGGCGCCGCGATCCTGGACGCCGAACCGGTCGACCTGCGCGACATCGTGACCCGGGTGGTGGAGGCCGCCGACCCGCTGGCCCGCGCCAAGGGCAGCGCGGTGCTGATCCGCGGCGGCGAGAACCCGGTGATCGCCGAGGTCGACGGCCGCCGGATCGAGCGCATCCTGCGCAACCTGGTGGTCAACGCGCTGGAGCACGGCGAGGGCCGCGACGTGGTGATCCGGCTCGGCTCCGCGGACGGCGCGGTCGCCGTCGGCGTCCGCGACTACGGCATCGGCCTCAAGCCCGGCGAGGCGTCCCGGGTGTTCCACCGCTTCTGGCGGGCCGACCCGTCCCGGGTCCGCACCACCGGCGGCACCGGCCTCGGCCTGTCCATCGCGGTCGAGGACGCCCACCTGCACGGCGGCTGGCTGCAGGCCTGGGGCGAGCCCGGCGGCGGCTCGCACTTCCGGCTCACCCTGCCGCGCACCCGCGGCGGCGAGATCTCCCGGGCCCCGTTCCGGCTGGAGCCCGAGGACTCCCGGCACAACCGCGGCATGTCCTCGGCCGGCGCGCCCTACCGCCGGGCGGTGCGCGGCGCCGAGTCCGGCGCCGTCCCGGAGACCCCGGACACCGAGCGGCACACCTTCGGCTCCGGCCTCGGCGGGGTGCTCAGCATCGGCCCCGGCCTCGGCCGGCCGAGCGCCGCCCCGGTCGCCGACCCGTCGGACGTCCGCGCCGCGGCGGTCGGCTACGCCGCCACCGGCGCGCAGGTCGTGGTGGACCGCGGCCGCCCGACCCAGTCGGCCCCGCCCGCACCGGACGGCGCCGACACCGACCAGGAGGGGACCGCCGGTGGGCAGCACCGACAGGACGGCTGACCGGCGGGCCCTGGCGATCGGCTGGGCCGCCCTGCTGGCGGTCGCCGCCACCGGCTGCGTCTCGATGCCCTCCGGCGGCCCGCCGCAGCGCCTGGACGCCTCGCAGGGCGCCGCCGACGGCGTCCAGGTGCACGTCTACCCGGTCGCCCCGCACAAGGGCGAGAGCCCCTACGACCTGCTCGCGGGGTTCCTCGACTCGTCCAACGCCGACCAGGCCGGCTACGACACCGCCAAGCAGTACCTGACCCCGGCGGCGGCGAAGTCCTGGAAGCCCGACGAGCGGGTGGTGGTGCTGGCCGGGGCCCCCACCCTGACCACCATCGCGGAGCCGGCCCCCGAGGTGACCAGCGTCGACCTGGCGGTCCGCGGCGACCAGGTCGCCGAGCTCGACCGGCAGCACACCTACCAGGCCCGCTCGGGCGGCCGGTACCGGGAGTCCTTCACCTTCGTGAAGCTCGCCGACGGCCCCGACAAGGGCGAGTGGCGGATCAACACGCTGCCGAACGGCCTGATCGTCGACCAGACCAACTTCAAGAACGGCTACCGGCCGGTGCACCGGTACTTCTTCGCCCAGCCGGACCCGTCCTCGACCCGCCCGCAGGCCGCGCCGGTGCTGGTGCCCGACCCGATCTACCTGCGCCGCCGAATAGACCCGCTCACCGAGGCCGCCCAGGCCACCGCCGACGGCCCCTCGCAGTGGCTCGGCGCGGTGGTCTACTCCCGGCTCGACGGGGTCACCGTCTCCTCTGTCACCGTCAGCGACAACCGGGTGGCCACCGTCAAGGTGGACGGCGTCGACCTGGCCGCCGACCCCGGCCGCTGCAAGCAGATGGCGCAGCAGCTCTTCCAGACCGTCGCCGACCAGCAGGGCAAGCTCGACCGGCTGGACCTCTCCGCGCCGCACGGCGCCTGCGCGCTCGGCAGCACCGAGGCCGCCCAGACCGCGCCCGGCGCCCCGGCCGGCGGCGACGCCGGCACCCAGGCGTACGTCCAGCTCGCCGACGGGCGGCTGACCCGCTACCAGGAGGGCCCGGACCCGATCCCGGTGCCCGGCGTGCTCGGCCAGGTGCCGCAGGCCGGGCAGCCCCGACCCGGCGCGGTCGCGGTCCGCCGCGACGGCGCCGCCGCCGCGCTGATCGGCGAGGACGGCGGCCGACTGTACCGGGTCGACATCGCCGAGAGCGGCAAGTACGGCGACCCGGTCGTCACCAGCCGCGCCCCCAAGCCCGACCAGGGCCTGGCCTCGCCCAGCTGGGACGGCCGGCAGGACCTCTGGCTGGTCGACCGCGACCCGGCCGCGCCCCGGGTGCTGATGGTGCGCGACCGCACCGTCGTCCCGGTGCAGGTCGAGGGACTGAACGGCCGGACGGTGCAGTCGCTGCGGATCTCCTCCGACGGCACCCGGATCGCCCTGCTGCTGCGCGGCGCCGACGGCTCGGTCCGGCTGGCGATCGGCCTGGTCCGGCACGGCGGCACCGCGACCGCGCCGACCGCCTCGATCGTCTCGCTGGGGGACATCGCCCCGCAGCTCACCGAGGTCGCCGCGGTCTCCTGGGGCGACACCGACCAGCTGGTGGTGCTCGGCAAGGAGAGCGACCGGCTGCAGCAGCTGCACTTCCTGGGCACCGACGGCTCGCGCCCCACCGACTCCCCGCTGCAGGGCGGCGAGTCGATGACCGAGCTGTCGGCGACCGAGGCCCGCTCCCGGGACGACCAGGCCGGGCCGGCCGTGCTCACCACCGCCGAACGGGGCGCCGACCGGCACCTGTACCGGCTCAAGGACAACCAGTGGCACGAGGTGCTGCTGGGGAAGACCAGGGCCCAGGCGTTCATCTACCCGGGCTGAGCCCGGCCTCCCCGGGCACCGGCCCGCTCCGCTCCCGGCCCGGGCCGCGCCGCGCGGTGGCCGCCACGGTCGCCGCGGCCCGCGGCGGGCAGCCCGCCGCGCGCAGCGCCCGGGCCGCCTCGGCCAGGCTGGCCCCGGTGGTCACCAGGTCGTCGACCAGCACCAGCCGGTGCCCGGCCAGCCGGCCCGCCAGCCGGGCCGGCACGCTCAGCGCGCCGTCCAGGTTCCGCAGCCGCTCGGCGGCCCGCAGGCCCGCCTGGTCGGCGACCGGCCGGTCGTGCCGCAGCACCGGGGCGACCAGGGTGGCGACGCCGCCGCGGCGCAGCTCGCGGGCGGCCGCCCGGGCCAGCCGCAGCGTCGGGTCGTGGCCGCGGGCCCGGGTCGCGGCGCGCACCGAGGGCACCGGGACCAGCAGCAGCGGGGCGGCCCCGGCGCCGGTGGCGGAGCGCACCGCGGCGGCCAGCGCGGCGCCGAGCGGGCCGGCCAGCCGGAGCGCGCCGCGCTCCTTGTGGGCGATCAGCAGCTGCCGGACCGGCCCGGCGTAGCCGGCGGCGGCGTGCACGGGCGGCAGTCCGGGCGGCGGGCGCAGCGGCCCGGCGGGCCCGGCGGCGGCGCCGTCGAGCAGACCCCGGCAGTCGGCGCAGAGGCCGAGCCGCCCCGTCCCGCAGCCGGCGCACCGGACCGGGAGCAGCAGGTCGAGCAGGGCGGCGAGGGCCGGGGCGGGGCCGGACGCGGGCGGGTGGGCGGTGCTGCGACTCGTCACGGAACCCCTCCGGAACGCTCGCCGGGCGGCGACTTCAGCCATACGGTGGGCGGTGTCAGGCGTGTTGTCCAGACGCTCGCCGTTTGTTCACCCGTAGGAGGGTAAACAGGGGGGAACAGCCGGACCGCCGGACACCCGCCGGTACGTTCGTTCGACCCGGGAGGCGGGATCTCCCGGTGAGGTGTTGCATGAGGCTTCCAGGGGTTTCGTTCGCTCCTGGTGGGGAGGAAGTGGGGTAAGGGGCCGGTGGTCCTCGCGGGTTCCCCGGGCGGTCGTCCCGGGGGCGGCGGCGGTCCGCTGGTCCGGCTGGGTCTCACGCCGGTCCGGGACGCGCTCCGGGCCGGTCAGCACAAGGGATCGGAGTTCTGCGTGGACATCGTCGTCAAGGGCCGCAAGACCGAGGTGCCCAAGAGGTTCCGCGAGCACGTGGCCGAGAAGCTGGAGATGGTCCAGAAGTTCGACACCAAGGCGATCAGCCTGGATGTCGAGGTGTCCAAGGAGCACAACCCGCGGCAGGCCGACCGTTCCGACCGGGTGGAGATCACCCTGCGCAGCCGGGGCCCGGTGGTCCGGGCCGAGGCGTCCGCCAACGACCCGTGGGCCGCGCTCGACCTGGCCTCGGCGAAGCTGGAGGCGCAGCTGCGCAAGTCCGCCGACCGCCGCCGGGTGCACAAGGGCGGCACGCACGGGCGGACGCCGATCAGCGTGGCCGAGGCGACGGCGGCGCTGGCCGAGCTGCCGGAGCCGACCGCCCCCGCCGCCGCCGACGGCGCGGCCCGCAAGACGCTGGCGGGCAGCCTGGAGGTGGAGGGCGACGGGCCGCTGGTGGTCCGCGAGAAGACCCACGCGGCCGCGCCGATGTCGCTGGACCAGGCGCTGTACGCGATGGAGCTGGTGGGCCACGACTTCTACCTGTTCCAGGAGAAGGACAGCGGTCTGCCGAGCGTGGTCTACCGCCGGCACGGCTACCACTACGGCGTGATCCACCTCAAGGAGGACCTGGCCGCCGCGGCGGACGTCTCCGGCGCGGGCGGCGCGCTCAACGGGCCCGACGAGGACTGAGGACCGACGGGCGGGGCGGACCCCGTCCACCGAGGAGCCGGTGACCCCGGCGGCCGCGACGGCCGCCGGGGTCACCGGCGCGCACGGGTCACCCAGCCGGGCGGTTCGGCGGCGGAGGGTGATCGCGGGGCGGTCCGGCCGTGGAATGATGGGCCCGTCACTGACCGCCTGCCGGGGGAGGAGCGCATGGTGGAGCTGTCGCGCGAGGGCCTGGGCCCGGAGGGCGCGGGCTACCCGCCGCGCCGGGCGGAGCCGATCCGGGTGCTGGTGGTGGACGACCACGCGCTGTTCCGCCGCGGCCTGGAGATCGTGCTCGCCGACGAGCCGGACATCCGGGTGATCGGCGAGGCCGGGGACGGCGCGGAGGCCGTGCTGAAGGCCGCCGACCTGCTGCCGGACATCATCCTGATGGACGTCAAGATGCCCCGGCGCAGCGGGATCGAGGCGTGCACCGCGATCAAGGACGTGGTGCCCAGCGCGAAGATCATCATGCTGACGATGAGCGACGAGGAGGCCGACCTCTACGAGGCGATCAAGGCGGGGGCCACCGGCTACCTGCTGAAGGAGATCTCCACGCACGAGGTGGCCACCGCGATCCGGGCGGTGGCCGACGGCCAGTCGCAGATCAGCCCGTCGATGGCGGCCAAGCTGCTGACCGAGTTCAAGTCGATGATCCAGCGCCGCCCGGACGACCGGGAGCTGCTGCCCGCGCCCCGGCTGACCGACCGGGAGCTGGAGGTGCTCAAGCTGGTGGCCACCGGGATGAACAACCGGGAGATCGCCAAGGAGCTGTTCATCAGCGAGAACACCGTGAAGAACCACGTCCGCAACATCCTGGAGAAGCTGCAGCTGCACTCCAGGATGGAGGCCGTGGTCTACGCGATGCGCGAGAAGATCCTCGAAATAGGCTGAACGCCGCCGGGCCCCGGCCCCGGGCCTCAGCCGAGCAGCTTCTCCAGCTCCGGCCGCAGCGCCTCGTCGTCCAGCCGCTCCACCCGCACCGCCGAGCAGCCCACCCAGGCGGCGGCCTCGCGCAGCGCCTCGGCCAGCGCCGGGACGAACCTCCCGCTCTCCAGCGAGACCTGACGGGCCACCAGGACGCTGCCCTCGCGGGCCGGGTCGACCCGGCCGACCAGCCGGCCGCCGGTGAGCAGCGGCATGGCGAAGTAGCCGTGCACCCGCTTGTGCTTGGGGGTGTACGCCTCCAGCCGGTGCGTCATGCCGAAGATCCGCTCGGTGCGGGCGCGGTCCCAGATCAGCGAGTCGAACGGGGACAGCAGGGTGGTGCGGTGCCGGCCGGACGGCTCGGACTCCAGTGCCGCCGGGTCGGCCCAGGCCGGGGCCGACCAGCCCTCCACCTCGACCGGGACCAGGCCCGAGGCCGGGAGCGCGGCGTCCACCTGGGCGCCCTTGAGGCGGTGCTGGTCCATCAGGTCGGCCCGGGTGGCGACGCCGAGCGCGGCCCCGGACTGCGCGACCAGCCGGGCCAGGCACTCGGCGTCCGTCAGGTCCTGCCCGAACAGCTCGCCGGGGACGGCCCGTTCGGCCAGGTCGTAGACCCGCTTCCAGCCGCGCCGCTCGGTCACCACCACGTCGCCCAGGGCCAGTGCCTGCTCCACCGCGATCTTGGTGTCGGACCAGTCCCACCACTCGGCGGTCCGCTTGGCGCCGCCGAGCCCGGTGGAGGTCAACGGGCCCTCGGCGCGCAGCCGGTCGACCACCTCGGCGTAGGCGGCGGGGGAGACCGGCTGGCTGCCCCACACGTTGCCGCGGGCCCGGTAGGCGCGGCGGCGGAAGGCGAACAGCGGCCACTCCTCGATCGGCAGCACGCAGGCCGCGTGCGACCAGTACTCGAACGCGGTGCCGCGGCCCCAGTACGCCTGCTCGACCGCGGGGCGGCCGAGCGCGCCGAGCCGGGCGTACGGCACCAGTTCGTGCGAGCGGGCCAGCACCGAGATGGTGTCCAACTGGACGGCGCCGAGCCGGCGCAGCACGCCGCGGGCGCCCGCGCGGCGGTCGGGGGCGCCGAGCAGGCCCTGGGCGCGCAGCGCGAGCCGGCGGGCGTGGTCGGCGGAGATCCGGACGGTCGGGGCAGGGGTCGCGGCCATGGGGCGAGGCTAGGCGAAGGCACTGACAACCGGTTGCCGGAGGGGCGATTCGACCGTTTGGACCCGGCATCGGCCGATGTGCTCCCACGGGTGACACAGGAATACCGTGCTGACGGACCTCCCGGCCGCTCGGACTCCTCGCATACGATGGCCGGTACGGTGGGGTGGACTCCCCGCCGGCAGTCATCCAGAGCCGAATGAGGCAAGGAGCCCGCTCACGTGTCCGTCTTCGACAAGATCCTGCGCGCCGGTGAGGGCAAGATCCTCCGCAAGTTGCAGCGGATTGCCGCCCAGGTCAACTCGATCGAAGAGGACTTCGTCAACCTCACCGACGACGAGCTCCGCGCGCTGACCGACGAGTACAAGACCCGCCTCGCCGACGGCGAGAGCCTGGACGCGCTGCTCCCCGAGGCGTTCGCCACGGTGCGCGAGGCCGCCAAGCGCGTGCTGGGCCAGCGCCACTACGACGTCCAGATCATGGGCGGCGCCGCCCTGCACTACGGGCACGTCGCGGAGATGCGCACCGGCGAGGGCAAGACCCTGGTCGGCACGCTGCCCGCGTACCTGAACGCGCTGACCGGCAAGGGCGTGCACCTGATCACCGTCAACGACTACCTCGCCGAGCGCGACTCGGAGTGGATGGGCCGGGTGCACCGCTTCCTGGGCCTGGAGGTCGGCGTGATCCTGGCGAACATGTCGCCGGCCGAGCGCAAGCGCCAGTACGGGATGGACATCACGTACGGCACGAACAACGAGTTCGGCTTCGACTACCTGCGCGACAACATGGCCTGGTCGCAGGACGAACTGGTGCAGCGCGGCCACAACTTCGCGATCGTCGACGAGGTCGACTCGATCCTGATCGACGAGGCCCGCACCCCGCTGATCATCTCCGGCCCGGCCGACCAGGCCACCAAGTGGTACAACGACTTCGCCAAGCTGGTCGTCCGGCTCAAGATCGACCGGGACTACGAGGTCGACGAGAAGAAGCGCACCGTCGGCATCCTGGAGGAGGGCGTCACCCGGGTCGAGGACTACCTGGGCATCGACAACCTCTACGAGTCGGTGAACACCCCGCTGGTCGGCTTCCTGAACAACGCCATCAAGGCGAAGGAGCTCTACAAGCGGGACAAGGACTACGTCGTGATCAACGGCGAGGTCATGATCGTCGACGAGCACACCGGCCGCATCCTGGCCGGCCGCCGCTACAACGAGGGCATGCACCAGGCGATCGAGGCCAAGGAGGGCGTCGAGGTCCAGAACGAGAACCAGACGCTGGCCACCATCACCCTGCAGAACTTCTTCCGCCTCTACGACAAGCTGTCCGGCATGACCGGCACCGGCACCACCGAGGCGGCCGAGTTCCACCAGATCTACAAGCTCGGCGTGGTCCCGATCCCGACCAACAAGAACCCGAAGCGGATCGACCAGCCGGACCTCATCTACAAGTCCGAGCCGGCCAAGTTCGCCGCCGTGGTCGAGGACATCGCCGAGCGGCACGAGAAGGGCCAGCCGGTCCTGGTCGGCACCGTCTCGGTGGAGAAGTCCGAGTACCTGTCGCAGGAGCTGCGCAAGCGCGGCATCCCGCACGAGGTGCTGAACGCCAAGCACCACGAGCGCGAGGCGCAGATCGTCGCGCAGGCCGGCCGCAAGGGCGCCGTCACCGTGGCCACCAACATGGCCGGCCGCGGCACCGACATCATGCTCGGCGGCAACTCCGAGCACCTGGCCGCCGCCGAGCTGGCCCAGCGCGGCATCACTCCCGAGGACACCCCGGAGGAGTACGAGGCCAACTTCCCGGCGGCGCTGGAGAAGGCCAAGCTCGCGGTCAAGGCGGAGCAGGAGGAGGTGCAGGAGATCGGCGGCCTGTACGTCCTGGGCACCGAGCGGCACGAGTCCCGCCGGATCGACAACCAGCTGCGCGGCCGCTCCGGCCGCCAGGGCGACCCGGGCGAGTCCCGGTTCTACCTCTCGCTGGGCGACGACCTGATGCGCCTGTTCAAGGCCGGCATGGTCGAGCGCGTGCTGTCGATGGCGAACGTCCCCGAGGACGTGCCGATCGAGTCGAAGATGGTCACCCGGGCCATCGCCTCCGCGCAGACCCAGGTCGAGCAGCAGAACTTCGAGATCCGCAAGAACGT
Source organism: Kitasatospora sp. NPDC088134 (assembly GCF_044741705.1). Classification (NCBI taxonomy): domain Bacteria; kingdom Bacillati; phylum Actinomycetota; class Actinomycetes; order Kitasatosporales; family Streptomycetaceae; genus Kitasatospora; species Kitasatospora sp. NPDC088134. Next base: position 17,096 of record NZ_JBIUTD010000012.1, read on the forward strand.
CCTCAAGTACGACGAGGTCCTCAACCGCCAGCGCGAGGTCATCTACGGCGAGCGCCGCCGCGTCCTGGAGGGCGAGGACCTGCAGGAGCAGGTCGGCCACTTCATGGACGACACCGTCGCCGCCTACGTGGCCGCCGCCACCGGCGAGGGCTTCGAGGACGACTGGGACCTCGACAAGCTGTGGACGGCGCTCAAGCAGCTCTACCCGATCCAGCTCGACCTGGAGGAGCTGGAGGAGGAGGCCGCGGAGAACGGCGGCCTCACCCCCGAGTACCTGACCAAGGTCCTCCAGGAGGACATCGCCGCCGCCTACGGCCGCCGCGAGGACCAGCTCGGCGAGCAGATCATGCGCGAGCTGGAGCGCCGGGTCGTCCTCTCGGTGCTGGACCGCCGCTGGCGCGAGCACCTCTACGAGATGGACTACCTCCAGGAGGGCATCGCGCTGCGCGCCTACGCCCAGCGCGACCCGCTGGTCGAGTACCAGCGCGAGGGCTTCGACCTGTTCTCCGCGATGATGGAGGGCATCAAGGAGGAGTCCGTCGGCTACCTGTTCAACCTGGAGGTCCAGGTCGAGCAGCAGGTCGAGGAGGTCGAGGTCCCGGACGACGAGCAGGTGCTGCTCGACAAGCTGGCGAAGGACGCCGTCCCGGCCGCCCGCCCGGAGATCCGGGCGAAGGGCCTGGAGGCCCCCGAGCGGAAGAAGCTGCACTACACCGCCCCGTCCGACGAGATCGGCGGCGGCGTGATCGAGGGCGACTTCGACGAGGACGGCCTGGTCGACGAGGGCGACGGCCTGACCCGGGCCGAGCGCCGGAAGGCCGCCAAGGCCGCCAAGGGCGGTCGGCGCCGCAAGGCCTGACGGTCCGTCACCGACGGGGCGCCACTCCCTCCGGAGCGGCGCCCCGTCGGCGTTCACCGGGTCTCCACGGCGGCGCACTGCCACTGGCCGGTGCGGGTGTGCCGCTCCAGCCGGAACGCCAGCACGTGGTGGCGCGGGCCCAGTTCGACCCGGACGCAGGCCTCCACCGCGCCCGGCACCGGCACCGAGTCGTGCACCCGGCCCAGCCGCGGGTGCGGGGAGCGCCCGCGCGGGCGCAGCGGGCCGCTGCGCACCAGCGCCGCCAGCTGGTGGAAGCCCGGCAGCGTGGTGTGCCGCTGCAACTGGTGGACCGGGCGGGTGCCGCACAGCACCTCGACCAGGCGGTGCGCGAAGCGGGCGGCCAGCTCGGTGTGGCCGGCGCCGCCCGGGGCGGCCGTCCGCGGCCGCGGCGGCACCCCGGCGGGCGCGCAGCCGGCCCGCGGGTTGCGGGCGGTCCGCGGGCCGTCGCCGACCGGGTGCGGGCGGCGGGCCGGGCGGGGGCCGGCCGGGTGCCCCGGGGCGTGCACCAGGGGGCGGACGCGGGGGCCGGACGGCCGGGGGAGGTGCTCGGTCATCGGGTCCTTCTCGGTGGTCGGGCGGACGGGGCCGAGACTCTTGGTACCGGCCGCGGCGGCCCGCGCCCAAGGCCGTCCGGGCCGCCCCGGCGACGCCCCGTGATCCACCCGTGCGGGTGGCGGCCGGGCTGCGGCAAGGGCAGCGCGCCCCCGTGCCGGGGACGGGGGTTGACGGGGCGTCGGCGGAGCGGACGGTCCGTAGGGGGACCGGGGGAGACCCGATCGGCGCACCGGGCCGGGGGCCCGGTGCGGGCTGCGTATTCTTGACCCGTCGCAGTGACCGAGGAAGAAGGGTGCCCCGCATGCGCGTGTACGTGCCGACCACGTTGAAGGACCTGTCGGCGGCGCACCCCGGGGGCGTCCTGGAGCCGGGCACCGCCTACGCGGTGACGCCCGCGCTGCGCGAGTGGTACGTCAGCGACGACCTGGAGGAGCTGGAGTACGCGGCGCTGAACCGGGCGGCGCTCTCCTCGCTGCGGATGCTGGCGGCCGACCCGCAGGCGCCGCGCCGCCGGGTGGTGGTCGCGGTCGAGGTGGCCGACTCCGCGGTGTCGCCGTTCCCCGGGGACGAGTACCAGGACCAGGCCACGCTGGGCCGGGTGGTGCTGGCCGGTCCGGTCCGGCTGGCCAAGGCGGCGGCGGTGCACGCCGACGACACCGACCCGGACGTGCTGGCGGACGTCGCGGCCGCGGTCGCCGCGGTGGCGGCCGCCGACGCCGGGGACCAGGACGCGCAGTTCACCGTGGACGGCGCCGAGGACCACGAGCTGCTCTGGTTCGCCACCCAGGAGATCGCCGCGCTGCTCGGCTGAACCCTTTCCGCGCGGAGGACCCCGTCCCGGCCCCTGGTCGGCGGCGGGGTCCTCCGCGTTCCCCCGGGAGGGATGGCACGCGCCTGCAATCATTGCGTTTGCAAGTAGATGTGTCTGCAACTATTGTCGAAGCACGTTAGGCGCATCGGCAATCTCTGGAGGAACGCGTCATGCCTCTCGCGCTACTGGCCCTGGCCATCGGGGCGTTCGGGATCGGCACCACGGAGTTCGTGGTCATGGGCCTGCTGCCCCAGGTCGCGGCCGACTTCGGCGTCACGATCCCCGCCGCCGGCCTGCTCGTCACCGGCTACGCGGTCGGCGTGGTGCTCGGCGCCCCGCTGATGACCGCGCTCGGCACCCGGATCGACCGCAAGCGGATGCTGATGCTGCTGATGGTGCTGTTCACCGCGGGCAACCTGCTCTCCGCCCTCGCCCCCGGGATGGCCGTGATGCTGGCCGGGCGGATCGTCGCCTCGCTCGCCCACGGCGCGTTCTTCGGCATCGGCGCCGTGGTCGCCGCCGAGCTGGTCGCCCCCGACCGGAAGGCCGGCGCGATCGCCACCATGTTCACCGGCCTGACCGTCGCCAACATCGTCGGCGTGCCGCTCGGCACCTGGATCGGCCAGAGCGCCGGCTGGCGGGCCACCTTCGCCCTGGTCGCCGCGCTCGGCCTGGTCGCGGTCCTCGGCATCGCCCGGCTGGTCCCCGCGCTGCCCCGCCCCGAGGGCGCGCACCTGCGCCGGGAGCTGGCCGCGTTCAGGAACGCGCAGGTGGTGCTGGCGATGGGCATGACCGTGCTCGGCTTCGGCGGCGTCTTCGCCGCGATCACCTACATCGCCCCGCTGATGACCGAGGTGGCCGGGTACCCGGCCGGCGCGCTGACCTGGCTGCTCGTGCTGCTCGGCGTCGGCATGTTCCTCGGCAACCTGCTCGGCGGCCGCTTCGCCGACCGGCACCTGATGCCGATGCTGTTCGCCACCCTCGGCGGGCTCACCGTCGTGCTCGCCGCCTTCACCGTCACCGCCCACCACCCGGTCGCCGCCGCGGCGACCCTGCTGCTGGTCGGCGCGCTCGGCTTCGCCACCGTCCCGCCGCTGCAGAAGCGGGTCCTCGACCAGGCGCACGGCGCCCCCACCCTGGCCTCCGCCGTCAACATCGGCGCCTTCAACCTGGGCAACGCGCTCGCCGCGCTGCTGGCCGGCGCCGCGATCGACGCCGGCCTCGGCTACACCGCCCCCGCCTGGGTCGGCGCCCTGATGGCCGCCGGAGCCCTGCTGCTGGCCCTGCTCTCGGCCGCCCTGGAGCGTCGTGCCCCGGCCGCCCGGGTGCCCGTCCCGGCGCACTGAGCGGGCCCGGCCCCCCGGGGGTCGGCGCCGGGCCCGCGCGTACCCTTGGCGGGTGCGCACACACATAGTCTGGGACTGGAACGGCACCCTGCTGTCGGACATGGCGGCCGTGGTGGGGGCCAGCAACGCGGCGTTCGCCACCGTCGGCATCGCGCCGATGACGCTGGAGGAGTACCGGGCGCAGTACGAGATCCCGATCCCGCGGTTCTACGAGCGGCTGATGGGCCGGATGCCCAGCCCGGCCGAGTGGCTGGCCCTGGACGACGCGTTCCACGTCAAGTACACCGAGCTGTTCCCGGGCTGCGGCCTGACCCCGGGCGTCGAGGAACTGCTGGCCGGCTGGACGGCGGCGGGGCACAGCCAGTCGGTGCTGTCGATGTACGCGCACGACAAGCTGGTGCCGGCCGTGGACGCGTTCGGCCTGACCGGGCACTTCCTGCGGGTGGACGGGCGGCGCGGCGACGCCGGCGGGCGCAAGGCCGGGGAACTGGCCGCGCACCTGGACGCGCTGGGCGGGCAGGTCGACCGGGCCCGGACGGTGCTGATCGGGGACGCCGCGGACGACGCCGAGGCGGCGCTGTCGGCGGGCATCGGCGCGGTGCTGTACACCGGCGGCTCGCACACCCGGGAGAAGCTGCTGCCGGTCGGCGTGCCGGTGGTGGACACCCTGGCCGAGGCCGTCGCGCTGGCCGGGGAACTGACCGGCTGAGACCGCCCGCAGGCGTGTCCCGGCACGTCGGAGGGGGTGTGCGCGTTCACCCTGGGAGGGGTACAGCACGCACCACCGTACGGAGCAGCCCAGCACCATGCCGATCGACGCGGTCACCACCGTCCCGACACCCGCCGCCGAACCGGCCCGGACGTACCCGCCGGGCAGCCCGGAGCGGGCCCGACTGGTCCGCCGGCTGGACGAACTGGCCGGGCAGCACACCGAGTTCCCGATGGTGATCGGCGGCCGGCGACGGCTCGGCGGCGGCCCCCGGACCGAGCCCGCGCAGCCGCACCACCACGCCGCGAAGCTCGGGGTGCTGGGCGCGGCCACCCCCGCCGACGGGCAGCAGGCGGTGGAGGCGGCGCTGGCGGCCGGACCGGCCTGGCGGGCGCTGTCCCCCGACGACCGGGCCGCGGTGTTCCTGCGCGCCGCCGACCTGCTGGCGGGCCCCTGGCGGGAGACCCTGGTCGCCGCCACCGTGCTCGGGCAGTCCAAGACCCTGCACCTGGCCGAGGCCGACGCGGCCTGCGCGACGGCCGACGCCTGGCGCGGGGCCGCGCACGCCGCCGGCGCCCTGGGGGCCGAGCGGCCGCGCTCCGGACCCGGCGGGTGGCGCCGGGCCGACCACCGCCCGCTGGAGGGCTTCGTCTGCGCGGTCTCCGGGTTCGACTCCACCGCCGCCGCGGCCCGGCTGGCCACCGTGCCCGCGCTGCTCGGCAACACCGTGGTGTGGAAGCCCGCGCCCGCCCAGACCCCGGCCGCGCACTTCACCCTGCGCCTGCTGGAGGAGGCCGGCCTGCCGCCCGGCGTGGTCAACCTGGTCACCGGGGACGGCGGGGCGGTGACCGGGTCCGTCCTCGCCCACCCGGCGCTGGCGGGGCTGCACTTCGGCGGCCCGGCCGAGGTGTTCCGGCGGCTGTGGCGGGACATCGGCCGCGACGTCGCCCGCTACCGGAGCTACCCGCGGCTGGTCGGCGAGACCCGCGGCGCGGGCTTCCTGGTCGCCCACCCGTCGGCCGACCCGGCGGCGCTGCGCACCGCGCTGATCCGCGGCGCCTTCGAGTACCAGGGCCAGGGCGGCGCGGCGCTGTCCCGGGCCCACCTGCCGCGCGGCCTGTGGCGGCGGATCGCCGACGACCTGCTCGGCGAGGTGGACGCGCTGCCCGTCGGCGACCCCGGCGACCCGGGCGCCTTCATGGGCGCGCTGGTCGACGCCCGGGCCTTCGATCGGACCGTAGAGGCCCTCGGCCGGGCCGCCGCCGACCCGGCCGCCGAACTGTCGGCGGGCGGCCAGTACGACGGCGCGATCGGCTGGTTCGTCCGCCCCACCGTGCTGCTGGACGGCGCCGGCCGGCACGGCGGCTGCCCCGGGCCGGTGCTGTCGGTGCGGCTGTACGAGGACGGGGACTGGACGGGCGCGCTGGAGCGGGCCGCTGCGGAGGCGGCGCCCGGCGGTCCCGGCGGCTCCGGCGGCGGCGCGGTGTTCGCCCGGGACCGGGGGGCGATCGCGGAGGCGCTGGAGCGGCTGCGGTTCGCCGCCGACCGGCTCCGGATCAACGGGGAGCCGTCCGTCGACCGGCCCGACCCGGGCCGGGACCTGCCGCGCTGGACCTCCGCCCGGTCGATCGAGGAGACGTTCACCCCGCCGACCGACTACGTCCGTCCTTACATGGCCCCACATTGAGCGGTCACCCGAATGACGGACACCCCAGGTGGGGCGCATTGGACAAGCTGTCCAGGAAGGCCCGCTCCTCCTGCGGGTTTGCGCCTCCGTGTCCCCTGACACCTTCGTTTCGTCAGGCTAGGCTGACGGCGTCGCCGGTTATCGGTCAGGCAGGCCAAACGTGCTGTCGTACCCGGGCGGAACGCGACTCATGCGTGCCTTGAGCGCTTTTCACCCCTTGCGTACGGGAGGATTGCCGAACGGGGCCCGGCGGTGCACCCACAGTCATCACCGAGTCACGCAACGGCGCGCGACAGGAGCCAAACAGCCATGCAGACCAAGCTGGACGCAGCCAAGGCCGACCTGCTCAGGAAAGCAGCAGCAGCCGCTGAGAACAGCCAGGTGGGGGGAGCGGCGCCGGGGGAGGGCCTGAGCAACGGGGCTCTGGCCGCCTACCTGCACCACTACTACCTCCACACGGCGCCCGAGGACGTGATCAGCCGGGACCCGGTGGACGTCTACGGGGCCGCGGCCTCCCACTACCGGCTGGGCCTCAAGCGCCCGCAGGGCACCGCCGAGGTGCGGGTCTCCACCCCGACCGTGGAGGAGAACGGCTGGTCCTGCGGCCACACCGTGGTCGAGGTCGTCACCGACGACATGCCGTTCCTGGTCGACTCGGTCACCAACGAGCTGACCCGCCTGGACCGCGCCATCCACCTCGTCGTGCACCCGCAGCTGGCGGTGCGCCGCGACATCACCGGCAAGCTGCTGGAGATCCTCGACGTCGACGCGTGCAACCGCGCGCAGGCGGCCGGCGCCGAGTGGCCCGCCGACGCGGTGGTCGAGTCCTGGATGCACATCGAGATCGACCGCGAGACCGACCGCGACGACCTGCGCACCATCGAGGCCAGCCTGCGCCGGGTGCTGGGCGACGTCCGCGAGGTCGTCGAGGACTGGTCGAAGATGCGCGACTCCGCCGTCCGGCTGGCCGACGAACTCGACGCCGAACCCCCCGCGCACCTGCCCGGGCAGGAGGTCTCCGAGGCCGCCGAGCTGATGCGCTGGCTGGCCGACGACCACTTCACCTTCCTCGGCTACCGCGAGTACGACCTGGTCGAGCACGAGGGCGAGGACGTCCTCAAGGCCGTCGCCGGCACCGGCCTGGGCGTGCTGCGGGCCGACCCGCTCAGCCACGACACCGACCACCACCCGGTCTCCGAGGCCTTCGGCCGGCTCTCCGCCCCGGTCCGCGCCAAGGCGCACGAGAAGAAGCTGCTGGTCCTCACCAAGGCCAACAGCCGCGCCACCGTGCACCGCACCGCCTACCTCGACTACGTCGGCGTGAAGCGGTTCAACGCCGCCGGCGAGCCGGTCGGCGAGCGCCGCTTCCTCGGCCTGTTCTCCTCCGCCGCCTACACCGAGTCCGTCACCCGGATCCCGGTGGTGCGCCGCAAGGTGCAGGAGGTCATCGACGGCGCCGGCTTCTCCAGCGACAGCCACGACGGCCGCGACCTGCTCCAGATCATGGAGACCTTCCCGCGCGACGAGATGTTCCAGACCGCCGCCGCCGAGCTCCAGTCGATCGCCACCAGCGTCCTCTACCTGCAGGAGCGCCGCCGGCTGCGGCTGTTCCTCCGCCAGGACGAGTACGGCCGCTACTACTCGGCGTACGTCTACCTGCCGCGGGACCGCTACACCACCCGCATCCGGCTCGCGCTGACCGACATCCTGAAGACCGAGCTGAACGGCGACACCATCGACTACACGGTGCACGCCACCGAGTCGGTGCTCACCCGCCTGCACTTCGTGGTCCGGGTCGCCCCCGGCACCGAGCTGCCGCAGCTCTCCGAGTCCGACGTCGAGCGGATCGAGAACCGGCTCGCCGAGGCCGCCCGGTTCTGGATGGACGGCTTCAACGACCAGCTGCAGACCGAGTTCGGCGAGGAGCGGGCCGCCGAGCTCGCCCACAAGTACGCCACCGCCTTCCCCGACGGCTACCGCGCCGACTTCCCGCCGCGCACCGCCGTCGCCGACCTCAAGCAGATCGAGTCGCTCAGCGGCGAGGGCGACTTCCGGCTCAACCTGTACCAGCCGGTCGGCGCCGGCGACGACGAGCGCCGCTTCAAGATCTACCGGGTCGGCGGCCCGATCTCGCTCACCGAGGTGCTGCCGGTCCTGCAGCGCCTGGGCGTCGAGGTGCTCGACGAGCACCCGTACGCGCTGCGCCGCACCGACGGCAGCACCGCCTGGGTGGTCGACTTCGGCCTCAAGCTCCGCGAGGGCACCGACCTCACCGAGGAGGACCGCGAGCGCTTCCAGGACACCTTCTCGGCGACCTGGCTCGGCCAGGCCGAGAACGACGGCTTCAACGAGCTGGTCCTCACCGCCAAGCTGACCTGGCGCCAGGCCGTGGTGCTGCGCGCCTACGCCAAGTACCTGCGGCAGGCCGGCTCCACGTTCTCCCAGGACTACATGGAGGACGCGCTCCGCAACAACACCCACACCACCCGGCTGCTGGTCAACCTGTTCGAGGCCCGGCTCTCGCCCAGCCACCGGTCCGGCAGCGAGGAGCTCACCGAGGGCATCCTCGAAGAGCTGTCCGGCGCCCTCGACGAGGTGGCCTCGCTGGACGAGGACCGCATCCTGCGCTCCTTCCTGCACCTGATCAGGGCCACCCTGCGGACCAACTTCTTCCAGCACGACGCCGAGGGCCGCTGGCACTCCTACGTGTCGATGAAGTTCGACCCGAAGGCCATCCCGGACCTGCCCGCGCCCCGCCCCGCCTTCGAGATCTGGGTGTACTCGCCCAGCGTCGAGGGCGTCCACCTGCGCTTCGGCAAGGTCGCCCGCGGCGGCCTGCGCTGGTCCGACCGGCGCGAGGACTTCCGCACCGAGATCCTCGGCCTGGTCAAGGCCCAGATGGTCAAGAACACCGTCATCGTGCCGGTCGGCGCCAAGGGCGGCTTCGTCGCCAAGCAGCTGCCCGACCCGGCGGTCGACCGCGACGCCTGGCTGGCCGAGGGCATCGCCTCGTACAAGACCTTCATCTCGGCGCTGCTCGACATCACCGACAACCTGGTCGCGGGCGAGGTCGTGCACCCCGTCGACGTGGTGCGCCACGACGAGGACGACACCTACCTGGTGGTCGCCGCCGACAAGGGCACCGCGACCTTCTCCGACATCGCCAACGGCGTCGCCCAGGAGTACGGCTTCTGGCTCGGCGACGCCTTCGCCTCCGGCGGCTCCGCGGGCTACGACCACAAGGGCATGGGCATCACCGCCCGCGGCGCCTGGGAGTCGGTCAAGCGCAACTTCCGCGAACTCGGCGTCGACACCCAGACCGAGGACTTCACCGTCATCGGCATCGGCGACATGTCCGGCGACGTGTTCGGCAACGGCATGCTGCTGTCCGAGCACATCCGCCTGGTCGCCGCCTTCGACCACCGGCACATCTTCCTCGACCCGAACCCGGACGCGGCGGTCTCCTTCGCCGAGCGCCGCCGGCTGTTCGACCTGCCGCGCAGCTCCTGGGACGACTACGACAAGTCGCTGATCTCCGCGGGCGGCGGCGTCTTCCCCCGCTCCGCGAAGTCCATCCCGCTCTCCGCGCAGGTCCGCGAGCGGCTCGGCATCGACGCCGCCAAGCTCACCCCCGCCGAGCTGATGAAGGCGATCCTGCAGGCCCCCGTCGACCTGTTCTGGAACGGCGGCATCGGCACCTACGTCAAGGCGTCCACCGAGACCAACGCCGAGGTCGGCGACAAGGCCAACGACGCGATCCGGGTCAACGGCGGCGACGTCCGCGCCCGGGTCATCGGCGAGGGCGGCAACCTCGGCTGCACCCAGCTCGGCCGGATCGAGTTCGCCTCCACCGGCGGCCCGCAGGGCACCGGAGGCTGGATCAACACCGACGCCATCGACAACTCGGCCGGCGTCGACACCTCCGACCACGAGGTGAACATCAAGATCCTGCTCAACCAGGTGGTCGCCGACGGCGACCTGACGGTCAAGCAGCGCAACACCCTGCTCGCCGCGATGACCGACGAGGTCGGCCACCTGGTGCTGCGCAACAACTACGCGCAGAACGTGGTGCTCGCCAACGCCGTCGCCCAGGCCGCCAGCATGGTCAACGTGCACGCCCGCATGATCAACCGGCTGGAGGCCAACGGCCAGCTCGACCGGGCGCTGGAGTACCTGCCCACCGAGAAGCAGATCCGCGACCGCCAGCAGGCCGGCCGCGGCCTCTCCCAGCCCGAGCTGTCGGTGCTGCTCGCCTACACCAAGATCACCCTGGCCGACGAGCTGCTGGCCACCGACCTGCCCGACGACCCGTACTTCCGGGACGCCCTGCACGCCTACTTCCCGAGCGCGCTGCGGGCCAAGTTCGCCGAGCAGATCGACAACCACCCGCTGCGCCGCGAGATCATCACCACCCTGATCGTCAACGACACGATCAACCGCGGCGGCTGCACCTTCGCGTTCCGGCTCCGCGAGGAGACCGGCGCGACCATGGAGGAGATCGCCCGGACGCACGCCGCCGCCCGCGCGGTGTTCGGCCTGGAGCAGCTCTGGGACGACGTCGAGGCCCTCGACAACAAGGTCCCCGCCCGGGTCCAGACCAAGATGCGGCTGCACGCCCGCCGCCTGGTCGAGCGCGCCACCCGGTGGATGCTGAACAAGCGTCAGCCGCTCGACATCGCCGACACCATCGCGTTCTTCCACGACCGGGTCAACCAGGTCTGGGACTCGCTGCCCAAGCCGCTCTGCGGCGAGGACCTGGCCTGGTACGAGTCGGTCTACCAGGAGCTCTCCGGGGCCGGCGTCCCCGACGAGCTGGCCTCCCGGATGGCGGGCCTGTCCTCCGCGTTCCCGACCCTCGACATCGTCGGCGTCGCGGACCGCTCGGAGGCCGACGTGATGGAGGTCGCCGAGCTGTACTACGACCTCGGCGACCGGCTCCAGATCAGCCACCTGCTCGACCAGATCATCGAACTGCCGCGCACCGACCGCTGGTCCTCGATGGCCCGCGCCGCGATCCGCGAGGACCTGTTCGCCGCGCACGCCGCCCTCACCTCCGACGTGCTCGCCGCCGGGCCCGCCGGTTCCAGCCCCGAGGAGCGGTACAACGCCTGGGCCGAGCTCAACAGCACCCTGCTCAGCCGGGCCCGCACCACCCTCGACGACATAAGGGGTTCGGACACCTACGAGCTGTCCAGCCTGTCCGTCGCCATGCGGGTGATCCGCACCCTGCTGCGCAACGGCCGCTGACCCGGCACCAACCGGAGGGGCCCGGGCATCCGCCCGGGCCCCTCCGGCCGTCCTGGCACAATGGCCGCCGTGACCGACCCCGCCGCGTCCGACCCCGCGTTCGACCGCCTCGCCGAGCTGCTCGGTGCGCCCGGCCGGCAGGCCCCGCGGGCGAGTTGGGACGCCGCCGAGAGCCTGCTCGGCGTCACGCTGCCCACCGGCTACAAGAGCTTCGTCGACCGCTGGGGCCCCGGCGCGCTGGACGACTTCCTCACCGTCTTCGGCCCGGTCGACGGCACCGCGCACGAGGCCCGCGCCCTCTGGGGCACCTGGTACGGCTGGCGACAGGGCCAGGACCGGAACCCCGACTTCGACCCGTTCCCGTACCACCCCGAACCCGGTGGCCTGATCGGCTGGGGCGCCGACCGCTACGGCGGCGCCTGGTTCTTCCTCGCCCAGGGCCCCGACCCCGACCGCTGGCCGATCGCCGTGTTCAGCGACACCGGCCAGTGGTACGCCACCCGCGGCACCTTCCCCGCCTTCCTGGTGCGCTGCCTCGACCGGGTCGACTACCCGCTCTTCCTCGACCTCACCTGGCGCCACCCGCAGCCCCGCTACCGTTCTTAGGGGCCCGGGGAAGGGCGGAGCCGAGGGGCTGATCGCCGGAGGACAGTGGGGCGCTACGGGGCGTCGGCCGAAAGACCTTCGGCCCGAAACGGGGTGGCGCCTCGCAGCCCGTTGGACGCCTGCCCCTCGGCTCCGCCGTTCCCCGGGCCCCCGAATGCGCTCCCGCTCAGTTCTCGGTGGCCCGGCGGAGGGCCGAGGCGAGGAGGGCCAAGTCCGTCGGCCCGTTGCCGAGTTCGCGGACCGGCCGGGGTGAGGGCGCGGTGCCGTGCTCCTCGGGGCGCTGGGCGACCACGGTGGGGCGGAGCGTCGCGGTGCGGGGGATGCGGCCGCTGACCCGGGCCCCCTGGAAGGCGGTGACCTCCCCGTCGGCCCGCCGCAGGTACCCGCGGCCGGGCGTCCCCACGGGCAGCGCCGCCGCGTCCGGGAGGTGGATCAGCAGGTCGGAGTCGCCGGCCTGCTCGGTCCGCAGGGCGATCCTGAGCTGCGCGGACTCGCCGATCTCGGTGTCGGCGGTAGCCTCCGGCGACCCGGTCGCGGCGATCACGTGGACGCCGAGCCGGGCGCCGTGCACGGCGACGGCGGCGAGCGCGCGGGCGAGCGGGCGGCCGCCCGGGCTCGCGGGGCCGAGCAGCGCGTCGTAGTCGTCGACCAGGACGACCAGCCGGGCGGGCGCGGCGTCCGGTGACGGCGCGTCGGGGGAGCGGCGGGGCTCGACCACCCGGACCTGCGCGGTGCTGTCCGGGGCGGGGCCGCCGACCAGCGCGGGGGTCTTGTCGAAGAGCCGGCGGGTGTGCCACTCGGTGAAGGTGAGGCCGTCGAACAGGGCCTCGCGGTGGGCGAGTTCGTCGTGCAGGCGCTCGGCGGCGAGTAGCGCGCCGCGCGGGTCCTCGGCGGCGTTGACGTGGGCGGTGACGTGCGGGAGGTCGGTGCAGCCGGCCAGGCCGCCGTCCTCGGTGCGGGCGCCGTCGACCGTCAACAGGGCGAGCCGGTCCGGGCGTTCGGAGACGGCGAGGGAGGCGGCGAGGCTGCGCAGCAGTTCGGACTTGCCGGAGCCGGGGCCGCCGCCGATCAGCAGGTGGTCGCCGTCCTCGGCGAGGTCGAGGGCGCAGGTCTCCTCGCCGCCGGCCCCGCGCGCGGTGCCGAGCAGCGCGGCCGCGCCGCCGGCCCCGTCCGGGAGCGCGTGCCAGGACTCGGCGAGCCGGGCGGGGGAGAGCGATTCGGCGCGCAGCAGGTCGAGCAGGCGCAGCGCGTCGGGGAGCGGGCCGCGCGGGGCGGCCCCGGTCTCGGCCTCGGTGAGCGGGGCGAGGGTGCGGGCGAGCCGTTCGGCCCAGGCGGGCGAGACGGCGTCCAGGGTGATGTCGGTGAGGCGTTCGCGGGTGCCGCCGGCCGGGCGGTCCAGGGTGAGGCGGGTGGCGACCTCGCCGGTGACCCGGGCCACCGAGCCGAGCCCGGCGGGGAGTTCGGCGGCGTCCTCGGCGAGGCAGAGGGTGAAGACGCCGGCGGCGGGCCCCTGGCGGAGCAGCAGCGCGAGGGCGTCCCGCCCGGCCGGGGTGCCGGGGTCGCCGTCGACCAGGACGACGGTGGCGGGCGGTCCGGCGGTGGCGGCGGCGAGTTCGGTGAGCCGGGCCTCGGCCTGGGCCGGGTCGAGGCCGAACAGCAGCCGGCAGGCCTGGCCGTGGGCGGGCCGCAGGTGCGGCAGCCACTGGGCCCAGGCCCAGTCCTCGGCGGGGCGGTCGGCGGCGACCACGACCAGGGCGAGGCCGCCGGGCGGGTGCAGGACGGCGAGTTGGGCCAGCGCGGCGCGGGCCAGGCCGGCCAGCCGGTGCCGGGGACCGGCCAGGCCGAGGCTGCCGGCCGTCTGCAGGTCGACGGTGACCGGGACGGCGGGCAGCAGGGTACCGGGCGCGGTGCCGGGGCCGGCCGGCAGGTCGGCGGTGCCCAGCCGGAGGGTGAGCGCGTCGGGGTGGTCGGGGCCGCGCTCCCACAGCCGGGGGCCGGTGCCGAGCGCGGTGAGCAGCAGGGCCGCCGGGTCGGGCCAGCGCTCGCGCTGGTTGGCGGCCTGCCGGGCGCGGGCGGCGGCGTGCTGCCGGTCGGTGTCGACGGCGGCGGGCTCGCTGCGGCCGCGGCGCAGCCAGCGGCCGCGCGGGGCGGGGGTCTCGGCGGCGGGCGGCTCGGCGGGCGCCGGGCCGGGGCCGCGGCCGGGCCCGGGGCGGGCGCCGGTGCGGGGGGCGAGCCGGAGCCGGCCCTCGCCGTCGGGGACGGTGGCGCGGGGCGGTATGCCGTCGGGGCGGGCGAGTTGGAGGGTGGACTCGCCGATCCGCAGCAGGGCGCCGGGGGCGAGTTCGGCGCCCTCCTCGGGCAGGTAGCGCTCGTCCAGCAGGGTGCCGTTGGTGGAGCCGAGGTCCTGGACGGTGGCGCGGCCGTCGGCGGCCAGGTGCAGGGCGAGGTGCAGGCGGGAGACGTCGGGGTCGTCGAGCGGGACGTCGGCCTCGGTGGAGCGGCCGACCCGGACCCGCTCGCCGTGCAGCCGGTGGACGCCGCCGGCGTCGGGGCCGCCGACCACCCGGAGTTCGGCGGCGGACGGCTCGTCGGCGCCCGCGCCGCCGGGGCCGGGCTCGCCGAGGGCGAGGACCGCGCCGTCGACCAGCGGGGGCCGGCCGAGCGGGGTCTGCTCGTCCAACCGCCGTTCGCCGTCGTACAGATGGACGTGGGTGGCGGAGCGCGGGCCGCGGATGCCGACGGCGCCGGCGAGGGCGGTGGCGACGGCGCCGAGCGTGGTGCCGGCCGGCGCTGTGACCAGCACGTCGGCAGAACTGCCGGGCGCGGCGGGGCCGCTGCGCGGTCGAAGGACGGTGAGCCGGATCTGCATCTCGCCCGGGGTCCCTTCTGCACACGGGTGGTGCGTGCCATCCTGCCACCCGGGACGGACAGTCCGCGCACGGTACCGGATTTGACGATCTTGCGATCATCGCCATGGTGGGTCCGGCGGGTGGCCGGGTCAAGGACCCCCGGACCTCCCCGGCCCGACCCCGCGCGTCCCGACCCGGCGGCACCTCGGAAACCCGCTCGGGCACCGTTAGAGTTGCCGAAAACCGGAGAGCCCGCGCCAGCGGGCTCCCGCAAGGCCCCGGCGCCGTTCACGGGAACGGGGGAGTGCCGGATCGCGGCCCCGGCAGCGGGCGCCGGGTGACCGAACGGAGTGCACAGTGCGGCCTGTCGGCAGCAAGTACGTGCTGGAAGAGAGCCTGGGACGCGGAGCGACCGGCACGGTCTGGCGCGGCCGGGTCCGCGAGGACGCCGCGGTGCCGGGCCTGCAGCCCGGCCAGGCCGTCGCGGTCAAGGTGCTGCGCGAGGAGCTCGCCGCCGACCCGGACGTGGTGATGCGCTTCCTGCGCGAGCGCTCGGTGCTGCTGCGCCTCACCCACCCCAACATCGTGCGCACCCGCGACCTGGTGGTCGAGGGCGAGCTGCTGGCCCTGGTGATGGACCTGGTCGACGGCCCCGACCTGTACCGCTACCTGCGCGAGTCCGGCCCGCTGTCGCCGATCGCCGGCGCGCTGCTGATGGCGCAGATCGCCGACGCGCTGGCCGCCAGCCACGCCGACGGCGTGGTGCACCGGGACCTCAAGCCCGCCAACGTGCTGCTGGCCACCGTCGCGGTGGACGGCGGCGAGCGGATGCACCCGATGCTCACCGACTTCGGCATCGCCCGGCTCGCCGACTCCCCGGGCATCACCCGCACCCACGAGTTCGTCGGCACCCCCGCCTACGTCGCCCCGGAGTCCGCCGAGGGCCGCCCGCAGACCGCCGCGGTGGACGTCTACGGCGCCGGCATCCTGCTGTACGAACTGGTCACCGGCCGCCCGCCGTTCCGCGGCGACAACCCGATGGCAGTGCTCCAGGCGCACCTCGCCCAGGAGCCGGAGCGCCCGCGCGGCATGTCCGAGCCGCTGTGGACGGTGGTGGAGCGCTGCCTGCGCAAGGACCCGGCCGAGCGGCCCACCGCGGTCTCGCTGGCCGAGGCGCTCCGGGTGGTCGCGGCCGGCGTCGGCGTGCACGCCGCCCCGAGCGCGGTGGAGGCCGCGCTGGCCGTCGGCGCGCTGCTGCTGCCCGACCCGGCACTGGCCCGCCCCGCCGCGCCCGCCGTCGACCCGCACGAGGCCACCCTGGCCGGGGCCTTCGACCCGGCCGCCGCCACCCAGGTCATGACGAGCCGTCAGGCGGTGCCCGGCGCCGAGGACAGCACCCGCCTGATGGCCCCCCAGCCCCCGGCGCAGCCGCCCGCCGACCGGACGGCGGTGATGCCCGCGATGCCGCCGGGCGCCCCCGGGCAGCCCCCGGCCGAGGACCCGCACCCGTGGCAGAACCAGCTGCAGGCCGCCCGGGACCGCAACGCGCAGACCCGGATCGGCTACTTCGAGCCCGAGGATCTGGCCGCCCCGCCGGTCGCCCCGCGCCCCTACCAGGCCGGCCAGTACCCGCCGCCCGGGCAGCGCCCGCCGGTGGCCCCGCCGCCGTACCAGGCCCAGCAGCCGCCGCAGCCCGGCCGGTACGCCCCGCCGCAGGGCCCGTACCGGCCGCAGCAGCCGCCGGGCCGCCCGCCGCAGGGCGGCCAGTACCCGCCGCAGGGGCACGCCCAGCAGGGGCCCGGGCAGCAGCCGGGCCGGGGCGGCCGCCCGCCGGTGGCCCCGCCGCCGTACCAGGCCCAGCAACCGGGCCCGCCGCCCGCGTACAGCGGGCAGCCGCAGGGCTACGGGGCGCCGCAGCGCCGGGCCGAGCCGGCCCCGCCGCGCCGCCAGGAGCCGCCGTACCGGGAGCCGGAGCCGCCCCGCCAGCCGCCCCGGGAGCGGGAGCCGCGGCGACGCAGCCGCAACCGGATGTGGATCCCCGGCCTGGGCTGCCTGAAGGGCTGCCTGCTGGTGCTGGTGGTGCTGGCGCTCGGCTGCCTGGCGCTGTGGAACTTCACGCCGCTGCCGCACTACTGGGACAACGTGGTCGGCTGGTACCACGACGCCTCCGACTGGGTCGGCAGCCATACCTGACAACGGGATTGACGCTTTGTCGACAATCCAGCGAAATTCCACCGGATCGGTACCTCTCCGGGGGCCCTCCGCGGCCCCCGGAGGCCCTTCGGACGCGTAGGTTGGTCGTCGGCACCGACCTCACGAGCCCACGGAGCAGCATTGGCACGCAAGATCGGCAGCCGCTACACCGTCCACCGGGTGATCGGCCGGGGATCGGCCGGCACCGTGTGGCTCGGGGAGGGCCCGGACGGGCCGGTGGCGGTCAAGCTGCTGCGCGAGGACCTCGCCGCCGACCAGGTGCTGGTCGGCCGCTTCGTCCAGGAACGCGCCGCCCTCACCGGCCTCGACCACCCGCACGTGGTGGGCGTCCACGACATGGTGGTCGACGGCAGCGACCTCGCCCTGGTGATGGACCTGGTCCAGGGCAGCGACCTGCGCACCCGGCTGGAGCGCGACGGCGTCCTCGACCCGCTGACCGCCGTCTCGGTGATCGCCGACGTCGCCGACGGCCTGGCCGCCGCGCACGCCGCCGGCATCGTGCACCGCGACGTCAAGCCGGAGAACGTGCTGCTCGACCTCGCCGCCCCGCCCGGCCCCGGCGGCGCCCCGCGCGCCAAGCTCACCGACTTCGGCATCGCCCGGCTGGTCGACGCCCCGCGCCGGACCAGGGCGACCCGGATCATCGGCACCCCCGACTACCTGGCCCCCGAGATCATCGAGGGCCTGGAGCCGCGCGCCGCCGTCGACATCTACGCCCTCGCCACCGTGCTCTACGAACTGCTCACCGGCGCCACCCCGTTCGGCGGCGGCCACACCGGCGCGGTGCTGCGCCGGCACGTCACCGAGAACGTACCGCCGGTCGAGGGCATGCCGGACGAGCTGTGGCGGATCATCTCCGAGTGCCTGGCCAAGGCCCCGGCCTCCCGGCTGCGGGCCGCCGAACTCGCCGCCCGGCTGCGCGGCCTGCTGCCCGAGCTGGCCGGCGTCGGCCCGCTCGCGGCGCCCGCCCCGCGCACCGCCCCCGAGGAGCTGCCCACCCCGGGCGAGGCGGTCTACGCCGAGGTGGACGCCGGCGGCGCGCACCGCCGCCGGCGCGGCCCCGCCGTCGCCCTGGTGCCCGGGCCGCAGCCCGACTCCACCCGCGACACCCACACCAGCCTGCGCCGCCCGTCCGCCGCCGAACTGGCCTCCTACGCCGAGGAGTCCCGGGCCCAGCGGACCCAGGCCGCCCCGGCCTCGCACCGGCGCACCCGGGCCCAGGCGATCCGCCGCCGCCGCACCCTCGCGGTGCTGGTCGCGGTGCTCCTGCTGCTGGCCGGGGCGGCCGCCGCCTGGTCGGCGTTCGCCGCCGAACCGCCCGCCGGGGGGCGCCCCGCGGGCCCGCACGCCCTCCTGCACCCGAGCCCGCAGCCGAGGTGGTAGCCGAGCCCCCCCTTCGAACCATTACCCTGGTGGCGTGGCAGCCGTCGATCCTTCCGAAGAGCTCAAGAACCTCGACTCGACCATGTCGTCGATCGAGGCAGTCCTCGACCTGGACAAGATCCGGGCCGACATCGCAACCCTCGAGGAGGAGGCAGCCGCCCCCACCCTGTGGGACGACGTCGCCAACGCGCAGAAGGTCACCAGCCGGCTCTCCTTCCTCCAGGGCGAGTTGCGCAAGGTCGAGACCCTGCGCGGCCGGGTCGAGGACCTGGGCGTCCTGTTCGAACTCGCCGAGGCCGAGGACGACGCGGACACCCGCACCGAGGCCGAGGCCGAGCTGGTCTCCGTGCGCAAGGCCGTCGAGGAGCTGGAGGTGCGCACCCTGCTCTCCGGCGAGTACGACGCCCGCGAGGCCCTGGTCAACATCCGCGCCGAGGCGGGCGGCGTCGACGCCGCCGACTTCGCCGAGCAGCTGATGCGGATGTACCTGCGCTGGGCCGAGCGGCACGGGTACCCGACCGAGGTCTACGACACCTCGTACGCCGAAGAGGCCGGCATCAAGTCCGCGACCTTCACCGTCAAGGCCCCCTACGCCTACGGCACCCTCTCTGTCGAGCAGGGCACCCACCGCCTGGTGCGCATCTCCCCGTTCGACAACCAGGGCCGCCGGCAGACCTCCTTCGCCGGCGTCGAGGTGCTCCCCGTCGTGGAGACCTCCGACCACGTCGACATCGACGAGGGCGACCTGCGGATCGACGTCTACCGCGCCTCCGGCCCCGGCGGCCAGGGCGTCAACACCACCGACTCCGCGGTCCGGATCACCCACCTGCCCACCGGCATCGTGGTCTCCTGCCAGAACGAGCGCTCGCAGATCCAGAACAAGGCCTCGGCGATGAACGTCCTCCAGGCGAAGCTGCTGGAGCGCCGCCGCCAGGAGGAGCGCGCCGCGATGGACGCCCTCAAGGACGGCGGCTCGTCCTGGGGCAACCAGATGCGCTCCTACGTCCTGCACCCGTACCAGATGGTCAAGGACCTGCGCACCGAGCACGAGGTCGGCAACCCGCAGGGCGTGCTGGACGGCGACATCGACGGCTTCATCGAGGCGGGCATCCGCTGGCGCAAGCAGCGCGAGGCGTAACGGGCCGAGGCACGACGAAGGGCCCCTCCGCCGCGGCGGAGGGGCCCTTTCCCGTCCTGAGGGGCCCTTTCGCGTCGCCCGGGCCCGCGGGCCCTAGCGCGTCAGCGTCGTCAGCAGGACCATCGCCAGCACCGCGGCGAACAGCACCGCCAGCAGCACCGCGGGGTTGAGCGCGGCGAACGGCCCGTGCTGCTCCTGCTGCAGCCGGGCGCGGTTGGCGCGGCAGACCGGGCAGCGGCCGTCGACGACGCGGCCGTTGCAGTTGGCGCACACCAGTTGGTCGCAGGTCATGCGATCTCCTCCTTGCTGCATAGCCAACGTCCCGGAGGCGGATTCGGTTCCGTCCGCCCACCACTCTGCCAGGTTCCCCACCCTCCGGCCCCCGGAGCCGAAGGGTTACCGATCTGTGACGTACCTCGCAATTTCCGGTCCGAACCGGAACGACACCTGATGAAACCCCGGTCAGTAGGCGTCCGGTCACTGCGGGTGCGCATGGGCATCGCGTAAGGTCACTGCCCTCGATCCACCTAGGATGGCCCCCGTGATGCAGCCGTGATCAGATTCGACAACGTCTCCAAGACCTATCCCAAGCAGAACCGTCCGGCCCTGGACAACGTCTCGCTGGAGATCGAGAAGGGCGAGTTCGTCTTCCTGGTCGGCTCGTCCGGCTCCGGCAAGTCGACCTTCCTGCGCCTGTGCCTGCGCGAGGAGCGCCCCTCCACCGGCGCGGTGCACGTGCTCGGCAAGGACCTGGGCAAGCTCTCCAACTGGAAGGTGCCGCACATGCGGCGCCAGTTGGGCACCGTCTTCCAGGACTTCCGCCTGCTGCCGAACAAGACCGTCGGCCAGAACGTGGCGTTCGCCCTGGAGGTGATCGGCAAGCCGAAGGGCACCATCAACAAGGTGGTGCCCGAGGTGCTCGACCTGGTCGGCCTCGGCGGCAAGGAGGGCCGGATGCCCGGCGAGCTGTCGGGTGGTGAGCAGCAGCGGGTGGCGATCGCCCGGGCGTTCGTGAACCGCCCGATGCTGCTGATCGCCGACGAGCCCACCGGCAACCTGGACCCGCAGAACTCGGTCGGCATCATGAAGCTGCTCGACCGCATCAACCGGACCGGGACCACCGTGCTGATGGCGACCCACGACCAGGCCATCGTCGACCAGATGCGCAAGCGCGTCATCGAGCTCGACAAGGGCCTGCTGGTCCGTGACCAGGCCCGCGGCGTCTACGGCTACCAGAGCTAGAAGAGAGAAGCATGCGCGCCCAGTTCGTCCTGTCGGAGATCGGTGTCGGTCTCCGCCGCAACCTGACCATGACCATCGCCGTCGTGGTCAGTGTCGCGCTGTCGCTCGCCCTCGCCGGTGCCTCGCTGCTGGTCCGCGACCAGGTCAACTCCATGAAGGACTACTGGTACGACAAGGTCGAGGTCAGCATCTACTTCTGCACGAAGGCGGACATGACGTCGCCCCAGTGCGCGGCCGGCGCGGCCACCGACGATCAGATCAAGCAGGTCAAGACCGACCTGGACAAGATGACCCCGCTGGTGCAGACCGCGACCTTCGAGTCCTCGGCCGAGGCGTACCAGCACTTCAAGCAGAGCAACCCGGACAACCCGCTGCTCGCGGCGGTCGGCCCGGACGCGATGCCGCAGTCCTGGCGGGTCAAGCTCAGCGACCCGACCCGGTTCGACGTGATCGCCAGCGCCTTCGCCGGCAAGCCCGGCGTGAAGTCGGTCGAGGACCAGCGGAAGATCCTGGAGAACCTGTTCGGCCTGCTCCGCGGCCTGCAGACGGCGGCCTTCGTGATCATGGTGCTGATGCTGTTCGTGGCCCTGCTGCTGATCGTCAACACCGTCCGGGTGTCCGCGTTCAGCCGCCGCCGCGAGACCGGCATCATGCGGCTGGTCGGCGCCTCCAACTTCTACGTGCAGATGCCGTTCATCGCGGAGGCCGCGTTCGCCGCGCTGCTCGGCGCGGGCCTGGCCTCGCTGCTGCTGGTGGGCGGGCACTTCTTCGTCCAGGGCTGGCTGCAGAAGAAGGTGGCGTTCATCCACTTCATCGGCCTGTCCTCGGTGCTGTCGGTGATCCCGCTGCTGGTCGTGGTCGGCATGCTGATGGCCGGCATCGCGGCGTTCTTCACCCTGCGCAAGTACCTGAAGGTCTGACGGACCGTCGGACGGTGCTACCGGCCGGTGCGCCGCCCGGCCTAGACTCGACGGCATGCCGACAGCACCGCGGGTACGCCAGGGGATGACGCTCGGCCTGGTGTTCGGCGCCGTGCTCTTCGCCGGGGCCGCTTCCGGGGCCTGGGGGGAATCGAACGGTTCCTCCCGGGCCCCTTCGTCGTCCGACGCCGTCCCCGCCGCCGACCTCTCCGGGGCCGACCTCAGCCCGCAGGAGGCCCGGCAGCTGGTCGGCGCCAGCGGCGACCGCTGGGCGGCCTACCTGAGCCCGCAGCAGTACGCCGACCTCACCGGCGGCCGGTACGCGGGCGTCGGCCTGACGGTGGACCGGGCGGCCGGCGGGCCCACCGAGGTCGCCGAGGTGCAGCCCGGCTCGCCCGCCGCCCGGGCCGGGATCGCGCCCGGGGACCGGCTGCTCGCCGTCGACGGGACGCCCGCCGAGCAGCTGCCGGTCACCGAACTGGTCGCCCGGCTGCGCGGCGGCCCGGCCGGCAGCGCGGTGGCCGTCACGGTCGCCGCCGGGCCGGGGCCCGCCCGGCAGCTCACCCTGACCCGGGCCGAACTGGCCGCCCGCGAGGTGGAGGCCGACCGGCCGCGGCCCGGCGTGGTGCGGATCTCCGTGCACGCCTTCACCGAGGGCGTCGGCGACCAGGTCCGGGCCGCCGCGGCCGGCGCCCGCGCCGTGGTGCTCGACCTGCGCGGCAACTCCGGCGGCCTGGTCGAGGAGGCGGTGGACACCGCCTCGGTCTTCCTCGACGGCGGGCCGGTCGCCAGCTACCAGGTCCGCGGCGAGCACCGCGAACTCACCGCCGACGCCGGCCGGGCCACCGCCGTCCCGCTGGTGGTGCTGGTCGACGGCGGCACCATGAGCGCCGCCGAACTGCTGGCCGGCGCGCTCCAGGACCGCTGCCGGGCCGTCCTGGTCGGCACCCGCACCTTCGGCAAGGGCACCGTCCAGCAGCCCAGCCGGCTCGCCGACGGCTCGGTGCTGGAACTCACCGTCGGCCGCTACCAGACCCCCGGCGGCCGCTCCCCGGACGGCACCGGCGTCCAGCCCGACGTGCCCGCCGGCGCCGAGGACCCGGTCGCGCTCGCCCTCAAGGTGCTGGACGGGCTGAGCAGTTCGGCGCCCGCCACCCCCGGCGCGCGGTAAAGGGGCTGCCGAGCCCGCCCTCGAAGTGCGAGAATGGCCGGGCTATGGCAAAGGAAACGGGCAAGAAGCTGGTCGCGCAGAACAAGAAGGCGCGGCACGAGTACACCATTCTCGACACCTACGAGTGCGGCATGGTGCTCACCGGTACCGAGGTCAAGTCGCTGCGCGAGGGCCGGGCCAACCTGGTCGACGGCTACGCGTACATCCAGGGCGGCGAGGCCTGGATCGACAACGTCTTCATCCCCGAGTACGCCCAGGGCACCTGGACCAACCACTCGGCGCGGCGCAAGCGCAAGCTGCTGCTGCACAGGATGGAGATCCGCAAGATCGAGTCCAAGGTCAAGGAGACCGGCCACACCCTGGTCCCGCTGACGCTGTACTTCAAGGACGGCCGGGCCAAGCTCGAACTCGCCCTCGCGGTCGGCAAGAAGCTCTACGACAAGCGGCAGACCCTGCGCGAGCGCCAGGACCGCCGGGAGACCGACCGCGCGGTCGCCGCGGCCCGCCGCCGACAGGGCTGAAAACGGGTCAAAGGGGTACGGCGGCACCCCAGTTGCGTACGCCTGTCGGACGCTTCCGTACCATCTCCGGGTGGACACCTCACTGATCAGTGGCTGGCTCCCGTGGACCCTGCGAATACTGGCCGTGGCAGCGGTCGCGGCGGCCCTGTTCAGGGTCAGCCCGTTCTGGCTCCGCCGCAGGCTGCCCTGGGTGGCCGGCGGCGCCCTCGTCGGCACGGCGCTGATCGCGTTGCTCGTCACCGTCTCCGGGGTAGCCGACGAGGGCCTGCCGGTCGGCGTCTGGTTCTGGACCTGCTCCGCCCTGCTCGGCCTGGGCGGCCTGGCCGCCGGGGTCCGGCAGTCCAGCTGGTGGAACCTGGCGGCGGTCCCGCTCGCGGTCCTGCTCTCCCTGGTGTGCGCCGCCAACTCGGTGAACATCTCCACCGGCTACTACCCGAGCGTGGACGCCGCGGTCGGTGACCTCTCGGACGCGCCGGTGCCGCAGCAGATGGGTCTGAACGAGGCGCTCGCCGCCGTCGGCAAGTCCTCGGGGGGCCGGGTGGTGGCGGTCGAGATCCCGGCCGAGCCGAGCGGCTTCACGCACCGCCGCGAGCTGATCTACCTGCCGCCGGCCTGGTTCCGCAGCAAGACCCGGCCCAAGCTGCCGGTGCTGGAGATGATCGGCGGCCAGTTCGCCGCCCCCGACAACTGGATCCGGGCCGGCCAGGTGATCAAGACCGCCGACGACTACGCCGCCGCGCACAACGGCTACGCCCCGATCCTGGTGATGGCCGACGCCACCGGGAACTTCAAGACCGACACCGAGTGCGTCAACGGCAAGCCCGGCAAGGCCGAGGACCACCTGGTCAAGGACATCCCGCCGTACATCGCCAAGACCTTCGGCAGCGCCTCCGAGGCGCGCTCCTGGGGCGTGGTCGGCTGGTCGATGGGCGGCACCTGCGCCGTCGGCCTGGCCGTGGTGCACCCGCAGGTGTTCGGCAGTTTCGTCGACATCTCCGGCGACGCCTCGCCCAACCTGGGCGGCAAGCAGACCACCGTCGACCAGCTGTTCGGCGGCGACCTGGCGGCCTGGGAGGCGCACGATCCGGTGACCGTGCTCGGCCGGGCCAAGAAGGACACCTACCGCAACTCCGCCGGCTACTTCCTGGTCGGCAGCGAGGAGGGCGGCAAGCACCTCTCCGACGCCCAGACCGTGGAGAGGGCCGCCCAGGCCGCCGGCATGACCACCAAGCTCGAGGTCCACCCCGGCAAGCACGACTGGCAGTTCGGCGCCTTCGCCTTCAAGCAGTCGCTGCCCTGGCTGGCCCAGCGGATCGGCCTGCCGGGGGCCACCGGTTGACCGCCCGTTAATGCGCTGGACCCTTGACGGGCCGGGTGAGTACTATGGCAGCGCACCACCCGGCGGGCCCGCCCGCCGGTGCTGTTTGTCAAATCAACATGGGGATGATCGGTTTCGACAGTGACAGTCGAAACAGGAGAAGCGAGCCGAGGAACGCGGCAATGATCTCGTTAACCACGTGTCGCAAAAAAATAATCGCCAACTCTAAGCGCGATTCCCAGCAGTTCGCCCTCGCAGCCTGATCTGCGAGAGTGAATGGGTGTCAGCCCGGGAAGTTCCCGACCCGGATCCTGGCATAATCTAGGGAACTCAACCTTCCACCCCGGTCGCGGGGGTGGCGGGGAAATCAAACAGTGACTGGGCCTGTTGGCGGCTTGTCCGCGTGACCGCCAGGGCCGAGAAAATCACAGCGGACTGCGCTCGGAGAAGTCCTGAATCCACTTCACTGGACCCGGGTTCGATTCCCGGCATCTCCACCGCCCCATGTGCATCGCAGAGCCGTCCTCCGTCCCGGAGGGCGGCTCTCGTGCGTTCCCGGGCCCTCACACGCCCGCCGCCCGCCGGGTGAGAGGACGGTTCCGCACCCTTCACACCGCACAACGGACCCGAAATCGTGGACTCCTAACGTCGGTCCCCCAGGGTCCGGAGACCCGCACTCGAAGGAGCGAGCCCATGGACGGCACCACCACGCGCGGCAGAACGGGCGGCAGAACGGACGGCCGCTGGATCCGGCACTGGGAGCCGGAGGACCCCGCGTTCTGGGAGGGCACCGGACGCGCGGTGGCCCGCCGCAACCTCGCCTTCTCGGTGCTCTCCGAACACATCGGTTTCTCGATCTGGAGCCTGTGGTCGGTGATGGTCCTGTTCATGGGCAAGGAGTACGGGATCGACCCGGCCGGGAAGTTCTTCCTGGTCGCCGTGCCGACCCTGGTCGGCTCCTTCGTCCGCATCCCCTACACCGTCGCGGTGGCCCGGTTCGGCGGCCGGAACTGGACGGTCGTCTCCGCGCTGCTGCTCCTGCTGCCGACGCTGGCCGCCGCGTACGTCATGCACCCCGGCACCTCCTACTCCACCTTCCTGCTGGTCGCCGCGCTCACCGGCGTCGGCGGCGGCAACTTCGCCTCCTCGATGACCAACATCAACGCCTTCTACCCGGCCCGGCTCAAGGGCTGGGCGCTCGGCCTGAACGCCGGCGGCGGCAACATCGGGGTGCCCGTGATCCAGCTGGTCGCGCTCGCCGTGATCGCCTGGGCCGGGGCCGGCCACCCCCGGGTCGTGCTCGCCGTCTACCTGCCGCTGATCGTGGTCGCCGCGCTGTGCGCCGCCCTGTTCATGGACAACCTGGCCCCGATGAAGGCCGACACCGGCGCCCTGGCCGCCGTCGTCCGGGAGAAGCACACCTGGCTGATGTCGGTGCTCTACGTCGGCACCTTCGGCTCCTTCATCGGCTTCTCCTTCGCCTTCGGCCTGGTCCTGCAGAACCAGTTCGGCCGCACCCCGCTGCAGGCCGCCCAGCTCACCTTCCTCGGCCCGCTGCTCGGCTCGGTGGTCCGCCCGCTCGGCGGCAGGCTCGCCGACAGGTTCGGCGGCGCCCGGATCACGCTGTGGAACTTCGGCGCGATGGCCGCCGCCGCGAGCCTGGTCACCTACGCCTCGTCGGTCCGCTCGCTGCCGGTCTTCCTCACCGGCTTCGTCGCCCTGTTCGCGCTGGCCGGACTCGGCAACGGCTCCACCTACAAGATGATCCCCGGCATCTTCGACGCCCAGGCCCAGGACCTGATCGCGGCCGGCCGCACCCCCGAGGACGCCGCCGCCCGGTCCCGCCGGATGTCCGGCGCCGCGATCGGCGTCATCGGCGCCGTCGGCGCCCTCGGCGGGCTCTTCATCAACCTCGCCTTCCGCGAGTCCTTCCTGACCGCCGGGTCCGGCACCCCCGCCTTCGCCTCCTTCCTCGCCGCCTACGCCGTCTGCTCCGTCCTCACCTGGGCCGTCTACCTCCGCCGCCCCACCGCCGCCCGGCCGGGCGCCGACACCCCCGCGCTGGCCCGGGTCTGACGCACCGTCACCCACGGACCGCCCCGACCAGCGGTGAAACACTCCGGTAATGGGAGCGACCCGGGGGTGACACCCCGACCGGCGACGATTGATCACCCACCCACCCGACCGCCGCCCCGTCCCCAGCCAGGACACCCCGGGCGGCGCAGCTAAGGACGACACCGGATGGCCGACCCGACCCGACGCCTGCAGGACGAACCCGGTCCCCCCACCACCGGCCCGCTCGCGGGCTGGACCGTCGGCATCACCGCGGCCCGCCGCGCCGACGAGCTGGCCGCCCTGCTCCAGCGCCGCGGCGCGAACGTGCTGCGCGCGCCCGCCCTGCGGATCGTCCCGCTCGCCGACGACACCGAACTCCTCACCGCCACCCGGGCGCTGATCGCCGACCCGCCCGACCTCGCCGTCGCCACCACCGGCATCGGCTTCCGCGGCTGGCTGGAGGCCGCCGACGGCTGGGACCTCGGCGAGGACCTGCGCGCCGTCCTCGGCGAGGGCGCCGTCCTCGCCCGCGGCCCCAAGGCCAAGGGCGCGATCCGCGCCGCCGGGCTGCGGGAGTCCTTCTCCGCCGCCACCGAATCCTCCGCCGAGGTCCTCTCCCACCTGCTCGACCGGGGCGTCGAGGGCTGCCGGATCGCCGTCCAGCTGCACGGCGCCCCGCTGGCCGGCTTCGTCGAGTCGCTGCGCGCCGCCGGCGCCGAGGTCGTCGAGGTCCCGGTCTACCGCTGGCTGCCGCCCGCCGACCTCGCCCCGCTGGACCGGCTCCTCGACGCGACCTGCGCCGGCGCGCTCGACGCCGTCACCTTCACCTCCGCGCCCGCCGCGATCAGCCTCTTCGAGCGGGCCGAACAGCGCGGCCGCACCGCGGAGTTGCTGCACGCGCTGCGCCGCGACGTGCTCGCGGTCTGCGTCGGCCCGGTCACCGCCGCGCCCTTCGACCAGCGCGACATCCCCACCGTGTGGCCCGAGCGGATGCGCCTCGGCGCGATGGTCCAGACCCTCACCGCGGCCCTCCCCGAACGCGCCCGCCGCTTCCAGGTGGCCGGCCACGCCCTCGAACTCCGCGGCCAGGCCGCCCTCGTGGACGGCGAACTCCGCCCCGTCCCCCCGGCCGGCATGGCCCTGCTGCGCACCCTCGCCCGCCGCCCCGGCTGGGTCGTCCCGCGCGCCGACCTGCTCCGCGCCCTCCCCGGCAGCGGCGACGACGAACACGCCGTCGAAACGGCGATGACCCGCCTCCGCCAAGCGCTCGGCGCGCCCCGCCTGATCACCACGGTGGTCAAGCGCGGCTACCGCCTGACCCTGGAGCACTGAAGCCGAGGGCCTCCGGCCCGGAACGGGGTCGGCGCTTCGCGGCCCGTCGGTCACCAGCCACTCGGCTCCGCCGTTCCCCGGGCCCTGGAGCTTCGCTCCCGGGGCGGGACCCCTTCTCGTGCGGGGCGGTGTTCATCCCTTAAGATCGTCCGTCCGCCTTTTTCTCCGCACCTTTGGGGGCTCCTTGGGCGCGCACGGCTCTGCCCGGCACCAGAACGACACTGTCCGCGACCGCGAGATCGCGGGGGAGCAGCGGCACCTCGACACCGTCTACCGGCGGTTGGAGGAGAAGCTCGCCGAGGCCGAGTACATCCTGGAGGACGCCGCCAAGCGGGTGCAGGTCGGTACGCCCGGCGCGCTCGCGGAGCGGGACGCGCAGGTGTACCGCGCCGGGGCGCACCTGCAGCGGTTGAACAACGAGTTCGAGGACTTCCTGTTCGGGCGGATCGACCTGCAGCGGGCCGACGCGCCGGAGGAGCACGGAATTCCGTCGCAGACGCCGCTGGACCCGGCCGACCCGGCCGTCGCGGAGAGCCTGCACATCGGCCGGCTGGGCGTGCTGGACGCCGAGTACGGCCCCCTGGTGATCGACTGGCGGGCCCCGGCGGCGGCCCCGTTCTACCGGGCGACGCCGCTGGAGCCGGGGCGGGTGCTGCGGCGCCGGGTGATCCGCTCGAAGGGGCGGAAGGTGATCGGCGTCGAGGACGACCTGCTGCGCCCGGACCTGGCACCGACCCTGGACGGCGCCGAGCTGGCCGTGGTCGGCGACGGCGCGCTGATGGCGACGCTGGGCCGGGCCCGCGGCCACTCGATGCGCGACATCGTCTCGTCGATCCAGAAGGAGCAGGACGAGGTGATCCGGGCGCCCGGGGCCGGCGCGACCCTGGTCACCGGCGGACCGGGCACCGGCAAGACCGCGGTGGCGCTGCACCGGGCCGCGTTCCTGCTGTACCAGGACCGCCGCCGGTACGCGGGGGGCATCCTGGTGGTCAGCCCGACCCCGCTGCTGGTCTCGTACACCGAGGGCGTGCTGCCCGCGCTGGGCGAGGAGGGCCAGGTGGCGATCCGCGCGGTCGGCAGCCTGGTGGACGGCATCGAGGCGGAGCGGTACGACAGCCCGGAGGTGGCCCGGATCAAGGGCTCGGCCCGAATGGTGCAGCTGCTGCGCCGGGCCGCCCGCGGGGCGGTCGAGCTGGGCGCGCCGACCGAGCTGAAGGTGTTCGCCCGGGGCCGGGCGCTGCGGCTGGACGCGGCCCGGCTGAAGGCGGTGCGCGGCCACGTGGTGGGCGGCGGCGGCACGCCGCTGAACCTGCTGCGCCCGCGGGCCCGCCGGCTGCTGCTGGACGCGCTCTGGTCGGAGGCGGTGCGCGACCTGCCGAAGCCGACCACCCACGCGGAGCGCGAGCAGCGCCAGGACGAGCGGGAGTCCTTCGACGAGTACGTGTCCGACGAGGCGCCGTTCCTGGCCTTCCTGGAGGCGTGGTGGCCGGCGGTGACCCCGCGCGGGGTGCTGGCGACGATGCGGCAGCACCGGCACGTCAACCGGATCGCCCGGCGCGCCGTCACCCCGGAGGAGGCCCGCCTGCTGGCGGCGTCCTGGCGGCACCTGGACGACCGCGGCGCGGGCGCGCTGTCGGCGCACGACGTGGCGCTGGTGGACGAGCTGCGGCTGCTGCTCGGTGAGCCGGCCCGGCCGAAGGTCCGCGAGGTGGACGCGGTGGACCTGCTGACCGGCCTGGACGAGGTGACCACCTACGGCGAGCGGGCGTACGGCCGGCGCGAGCGCGAGGCGGTGCCGGAGGAGCGCCGCGAGTACGCGCACGTGATCGTCGACGAGGCGCAGGACCTGACGCCGATGCAGTGGCGGATGATCGGCCGCCGCTCCCGGTCGGCGACCTGGACGATCGTCGGCGACCCGGCGCAGTCCTCCTGGCCGTTCCCGCAGGAGGCGCAGGCGGCGATGGAGGAGGTGCTGGCGGGCAAGCCGCGCCGCCGGCACACGCTGACGGTGAACTACCGCAACCCGGCGGAGATCGCCGAGGTGGCGGCGAAGGTGCTGGCGCTGGCCGCGCCGGGTACCCCGTCGCCGTCCGCGGTGCGGGCGACCGGGGTGCGGCCGCGGTTCGCGGCGGTCCGGGAGCCGGAACCGGCGGCGTTCGGCGCGGCGGCCCGGGCCGAGCTGGAGCGGCTGCTGGCGGAGGTGGACGGCACGGTCGCGGTGGTGGTCCCGATGGACCGCCGGGCCGAGGCGGCGGGCTGGACCGCCGGGCTGGGGGAGCGCGTGGTGGCGCTCGGCAGCCTGGAGGCGAAGGGCCTGGAGTACGACGCCACGGTGGTCGCCGACCCGACCGGCATCGCGGGCGAGTCGGAGGCGGGCCTGCGGGTGCTGTACGTGGCGCTGACCCGCGCCACCCAGCGGCTGACGGTGCTGTCCGGCCCGGACGACCTGCCGGACGCCGCGGGCGTCCCCGCGCTGCTGAAGTAGCGGCCGGGAAGACCGAAGGCCCCCACCCGTTCGGGTGGGGGCCTTCGTCACGTAGTACACCGACCCGCCATGCTCGCCTCGCGGCAAGTGGTCCCTCGAAGGGACGAAGGTTGGGCCCGGGGGCTTGGATCGAGCCGGTGCCGTTCCAATGTAACGCATCCGCGCCGACGGGCAAGGAGATCGCCGATCGGGCGGGCGGGTTTGTCGGGTCCGCACACTCTATGAACGTTATTTCTGGCCGGGCCTTGGTCGGTGCGACCATCGAGGTCTAGCATGCCGAGCGGTCACACATCTTCAACAGTTTGTTGATTCAGGAAGAAGGACGTCGATGGCGACGGTGCCAAGTGTCTCGAACTCGATCACGGTCCGGTTGGAGGTCCCGGCCACCGGAAACGCGGTGAGCTCCATCACCACGGCGGTCGAGTCCTCCGGTGGCTCGGTCACCGGCCTGGACGTCACGGCCTCCGGCCTGGAGGCGCTGCGCATCGACGTCACCGTGGCGGCCTCCTCGGTGGCGCACGGCCAGGAGATCGTCGAGAAGCTCCGCACGATCGACGGCGTGACGATCGGCAAGGTCTCGGACCGGACCTTCCTGATGCACCTCGGCGGCAAGATCGAGATGTCCTCGAAGCTGCCGATCCGCAACCGCGACGACCTGAGCATGATCTACACCCCGGGCGTGGCCCGGGTCTGCCTGGCGATCGCGGAGAACCCCGAGGACGCCCGCCGGCTGACCATCAAGCGCAACAGCGTCGCGGTGGTCACCGACGGCTCGGCGGTGCTCGGCCTGGGCAACATCGGCCCGAAGGCCGCGCTGCCGGTGATGGAGGGCAAGGCGGCGCTGTTCAAGCGGTTCGCGGGCATCGACGCGTGGCCGCTCTGCCTGGACACCCAGGACGCCGACGAGATCGTGGCGATCGTCAAGGCGATCGCGCCCGGCTTCGCGGGCATCAACCTGGAGGACATCTCGGCGCCGCGCTGCTTCGAGATCGAGGCCCGGCTGCGCGAGGCGCTGGACATCCCGGTCTTCCACGACGACCAGCACGGCACCGCGATCGTGGTGCTGGCGGCGCTCACCAACGCGCTGAAGGTGGTCGGCAAGGAGATCGGCGAGATCCGGGTGGTGATGAGCGGCGCCGGCGCCGCGGGCACCGCGATCCTCAAGCTGCTGATGGCCGCGGGCGTCTCGCACGCCACCGTGGCGGACGTCCGCGGCGTGGTCCACGAGGGCCGGGACGACCTGGACGGCAGCCTGCGCTGGATCGCCGAGAACACCAACCGCTCGGGCCGCACCGGCACCCTCAAGGAGGCGGTGGCCGACGCCGACGTGTTCATCGGCGTCTCCGCCCCGAACGTGCTGGACGGCGACGACCTGGCCACCATGGCGAAGGACGCGATCGTCTTCGCGCTGGCCAACCCGGACCCGGAGGTCGACCCGGCGGTGGCCCGGCAGACCGCCGCGGTGGTCGCCACCGGCCGCAGCGACTTCCCCAACCAGATCAACAACGTACTGGTCTTCCCGGGCGTCTTCCGCGGCCTGCTGGACGCCCAGAGCGCCAGCGTGGACACCGAGATGATGCTGGCCGCCGCCCGCGCGCTGGCCACCACGGTGACCGCCGAGGAGCTCAACCCGAACTACATCATCCCGAGCGTCTTCCACCCGGGCGTGGCCAAGACCGTTGCCGCGGCCGTCCGGGACGCCGCCGTGGCGGCCCGTGGCGGCGCGGAGGAGGCCCCGGCGAAGCCCACCTCGGGCATCGTCGGAACGCTCGACACCGCCGCGTTCCCGGCCGTTCAGCTCTGAGTCCGGCGGGTCCGGGGCGCGCCCGCCGCGCCCCGATCCCGGCGAACGTGCCGGAGCCCTTGCGACACAAGGGCAAGGGGCGTGTTTGGGCTTGTCGGTGCCAGGGCGTACGGTAGCCCTGCGGCGGGGAGGCGTGTCCGACAAGTACGGTACGTCCCCTGTTGCGCCACGGCGTGTCGTCCCGGCCGCCGCCCGCCCCGGTCAGCCGGAGCCGACGGAGCGTCACACCTCGGTCGGGCGGGCGCTGTTCGGGTCAACCACGCCGGTGCCCGATTGGCTTTCTCAGTGCCGGTCGGGGCAGGATTCGTACCCAGGCGGGCAGTTTGCGGCGCTTCGCGTACGAGGCCGGCCCCTGACCACCCCTCGCCTGAACGAGCACCGTCGCGCGGACCGGCCCCGCCTCCGCGCACGGCAGAGCAACAGACCACAGGAGTACACATGAACCGCAGTGAGCTGGTGGCCGCGCTGGCCGAGCGCGCCGAGGTGACCCGCAAGGACGCCGACGCCGTGCTGGCCGCCTTCGCCGAGATCACCGGCGAGGTCGTCGCCAAGGGCGACGAGAAGGTCACCATCCCCGGCTTCCTGACCTTCGAGCGCACCCTGCGTGCCGCCCGCACCGCCCGCAACCCGCAGACCGGCGAGCCGATCCAGATCGCCGAGGGCTACAGCGTCAAGGTCAGCGCCGGCTCGAAGCTGAAGGAAGCCGCGAAGGGCAAGTGACCCTCCGCCGCTGAGAACGCCGAAGTGGGGGGGCGCCCCCCCCGGGGGGGGCGCCCCCCGGGGGGGGGGGGGGGGCTCCCCCCCCCGCCCCGCCCCCCCCCCCCCCCCCCGCCCCCCCCCCCCGGGGGGCGCCCCCCCCGGGGGGGCGCCCCCCCACTTCGGCGTTGCGGGCTCAGGCGGTCAGCCGGACCTCGGCCACCTCGGCCGCGGACGGCAGCTCGATGTGGGCGCCCAGGTCGCGCAGCTTGTCCATGAAGTTCTCGTAGCCGCGGTTGATCAGGTCGATGCCGTGCACCGTGGAGGTGCCCTCGGCCGCCAGCGCCGCGATCAGGTACGAGAAGCCGCCGCGCAGGTCCGGGATGACCAGCTCGGCGCCCATCAGCTTGGACGGGCCGGAGACCACCGCGGAGTGCTTGAAGTTGCGGGCCCCGAACCGGCACGGGGTGCCGCCCAGGCACTCGCTGTACAGCTGGATGTGCGCGCCCATCTGGTTCAGCGCGCCGGTGAAGCCCAGCCGGGACTCGTACACCGTCTCGTGCACGATCGACAGGCCGGTGGCCTGGGTCAGCGCCACCACCAGCGGCTGCTGCCAGTCGGTCTGGAAGCCGGGGTGCACGTCGGTCTCCAGGGCGATCGCCTTCAGCTCGCCGCCCGGGTGCCAGAACCGGATGCCCGCGTCGTCGATCTCGAAGGCGCCGCCGACCTTCCGGAAGGTGTTCAGGAAGGTCATCATCGGGATCTGCTCGGCGCCCCGGACGTAGATGTCGCCCTTGGTGGCCAGCGCCGCGCAGGCCCAGGAGGCCGCCTCCAGGCGGTCCGGCAGTGCCCGGTGGGTGTAGCCGTCCAGCTCGTCCACGCCGGTGATCAGGATGGTGCGGTCGGTGCCCAGCGAGATGATCGCGCCCATCTTCTGCAGCACGCAGATCAGGTCGACGATCTCCGGCTCGATCGCGGCGTTGCGCAGCTCGGTGACGCCCTCGGCGAGCACCGCGGTCAGCAGCACCTGCTCGGTCGCGCCGACCGACGGGTACGGCAGCTCGATCTTGGTGCCGCGCAGCCGCTGGGCGGCCACCAGGTAGGTGCCCTGCGGGTGCTTCTCGATGGTGGCGCCGAACTGGCGCAGCACCTCGAAGTGGAAGTCGACCGGCCGGCCGCCGATGTCGCAGCCGCCCAGGCCCGGGATGAAGGCGTGGCCGAGGCGGTGCAGCAGCGGGCCGCAGAACAGGATCGGGATCCGCGAGGAGCCCGCGTGCGCGTCGATGTCCGCGACGTTGGCGCTCTCCACGTGCGAGGGGTCGAGGATCAGCTCGCCGTCCTCGTCGCCGGTGCGGACGGTGACCCCGTGCAGCTGCAGCAGGCCGCGGACGACCTTGACGTCCCGGATGTCGGGGACGTTGCGCAGTCTGCTGGGGCCCTGGCCGAGCAGTGCGGCGACCATGGCCTTGGGGACCAGGTTCTTCGCACCCCGGATCTGGATCTCGCCTTCGAGCGGGTTTCCGCCGTGGACCAGCAGGACGTCGTCGGTCATCGTTCTCGCAATCCGGGTGCGCAGGAGAGGTTTTCGGCAGCCGGGCCGAGGGAAGAGCCCTTCACCATTCCATAGATGGTAGAGGGTGGGCGATTGGTTCCCGTGTGCCCTATTGGTGATCATGCTGTAAGGGGTGCCCCGGAGCACCGCCATTGCGCCGTTCGGGTGGTGCGCCGCGGCGGGTCCCCGGCGTGTCGCCGGGTGTCCGGAGCGGCCCCCGCCGGGGCATGATGGCAGGCATGGAAGCGGCCCCCGCGCTGACCGGCCGACTGCTCGTCGCCACGCCCCTGCTGACGGACCCGAACTTCGCCCGGTCGGTGGTCCTGCTGCTGGACCACGACACCCAGGGCGCGCTCGGCGTGGTGCTCAACCGCCCCAGCCCGGTCGAGGTGGCCGCGGTGCTGGACGGCTGGGCCGGGCTGGCCGGGGACCCGGCGGTGGTGTTCCAGGGCGGCCCGGTGGCGCTCGACTCCGCGCTGGCGCTGGCCGTCGTCCCCGGCGAGGACGACGGGCCGCTCGGCTGGCGGCGGGTGCACGGCGCGATCGGCCTGGTCGACCTGGAGGCGCCGCCCGAGGTGCTGGCCGGGGTGCTCGGCGGGATGCGGGTGTTCGCCGGCTACGCGGGCTGGTCGTCCGGGCAACTGGAGCGGGAGATCGCCGAGGGCGCCTGGCACCTGGTGGACTGCGAGGCGGGCGACGTCTCCTGCGACCGCCCGGAACGGCTGTGGCGGGCGGTGCTGCGCCGCCAGCGCGGTCCGCTGGCGATGCTCGCCACCTACCCCGACGACCCGCTGCTGAACTGAGCGCGGACCGCGCCCGGACGGTGGCCCGGTTCCGGGCCGCGCCCATAGACTTGGCACTCATGAGCACTCTTGAGCCCGAGCGCGGTCTCGGCACCGGCACCCTGGTCGAGCCCGTCCCGCAGACTTCGCACGGGGACGGCGACCACGAGCGCTTCGCCCACTACGTCCAGAAGGACAAGATCATGGAGAGCGCGCTCTCCGGGTCCCCCGTGGTGGCGCTCTGCGGCAAGGTGTGGGTCCCCGGCCGCGACCCGAAGAAGTACCCGGTCTGCCCGATGTGCAAGGAGATCTTCGACGGGCTGAACAACCCCGGCGGGGACGACAAGAAGGACTGACCGCGCGGCGGCCCGAATACCTCCCGATTGGCATAGACCACTCGGGGTGGTCCGGGGCAGGATGAGGCGCATGGACCTCATCCCTGCCCCGTCGCACGTCCGGACCCGCGTCGACGCCGCCCCGTTCGTCCTGCAGGCCGGCGCCCGGATCGCCGCCGGGCCCGGCACCGAGGGCGTCGCCCGCCGGCTGCGGGCCGAACTCTCCGCCGCCACCGGCTTCGACCTCGACCCGGCACCCGCCGGGCGGGCCGGCGACCTGGAGCTCGCCCTGGACGGGGAGCTCGCCGCCGAGGAGTACCGGCTCGACGCCGGCGCCGACGCCGTCCGCCTCACCGGCGGCAGCGCGGCCGGCCTCTCGCACGCCACGCAGACCCTGCGCCAGCTGCTCGGCCCGGCCGCCTACCGGACCGCCCCGCTGCCCGGCGCGGCCTGGACGGTGCCCGCGGTGGAGATCCGGGACGCGCCCCGGTTCGGCTGGCGCGGCGCCCTGCTGGACGTCTCCCGGCACTTCATGCCGAAGGCCGGCGTACTGCGGTTCATCGACCAGCTCGCCGCCCACAAGCTCAACGTCTTCCACTTCCACCTGACCGACGACCAGGGCTGGCGGATGGAGGTCCGGCGCTATCCCGAGCTCACCCGGGCCGGCGCCTGGCGGGCCTACTCGATGGTCGGCTACCGGGCCGGCGGGCGGCACGACGACCAGCCGCACGGCGGCTACTACACCCAGGACGACCTGCGCGAGATCGTCGCCTACGCGGCCGCCCGGCACATCACCGTGCTGCCCGAGATCGACCTGCCCGGCCACAACCAGGCCGCCATCGCCGCCTACCCCGAGCTCGGCAACACCGACGTGGTCGACACCGCCGCGCTCGGCACCTGGACCGACTGGGGCGTCAGCGAGAACATCCTCAACCCGTCCGAGGCCACCCTGCGGTTCTACGAGCACGTGCTGGAGGAGGTGCTGGAGATCTTCCCCTCCACCTTCGTCCACCTCGGCGGCGACGAGTGCCCCAAGGAGCAGTGGAAGCAGAGCCCCGCCGCGCAGGCCCGGATCGCCGAGCTCGGCCTGAAGGACGAGTTCGAGCTGCAGAGCCACGTCATCCGGCACTTCGACGGCTGGCTCGCCGCGCGCGGCCGCCGGCTGATCGGCTGGGACGAGATCCTGGAGGGCGGCCTCGCCCCCGGCGCCGCCGTCTCCTCCTGGCGCGGCTACGACGGCGGGATCGCCGCCGCGCAGGCCGGGCACGACGTGGTGATGTGCCCCGAGCAGCACGTCTACCTCGACCACCGGCAGGCCGACGGCGAGGAGGAGCCGGTCCCGGTCGGCTGGGTGCGCACCCTGGAGGACGTCTACCGCTTCGAGCCCGTCCCGCCGCAGCTCGACGGGGAGGCCGCCGCGCACGTGATCGGCACCCAGGCGAACATCTGGACCGAGTTCATGGACGACGCCCGCGAGGTCGACTACAAGGCGTTCCCGCGGCTCGCCGCGTTCGCCGAGGTCGCCTGGTCCGACCTGCCGCGCGACCCCGCCGCCCGGGACTGGGCCGGCTTCCAGGCCCGGATGGCCGGCCACTACGCCCGGCTGGACGCCCTCGGCGTCGAGTACCGGCACCCCGACGGCCCGCTGCCCTGGCAGCGCAAGCCCGGCATCGTCGGCCGCCCGCTGGACGGCGCCCCCGGACCCTCGGGGCCGCACACCGCGCCCTGACCCGGCGCCGGCCCGGCGGAACTCCGGACCCGGCCCGCACGTCGTCACCGGAGGGGAAACGACCACTCCGGCGACGGTCGGGGCGCGGTCGGGACCGGAGTTGTCCCGAGTTGTTCGGACCTGTCCGAGACCCGGGAAATGATCAGCGGTCTTTGTGTGCCAGAGTTGCCCAACCCGCACCGATCGCCCGTACCCTACGGGCGGCAGGCCGCACTGCAAGATGGAGCACGGTGGGAACCTGGTGAACCGGACGATCATGATGCCGGCCTCGGTCGACGAGGCGGTCGAAGCGCTGGCCGCCGTGCCCGGAGCAGTACCGGTGGCCGGCGCCACCGACCTGATGGAAGCCGTCAACGCCGGACGGCTGCGCCCCGCCGCGCTGATCGGACTGGGCCGGATCACCGAACTGCGCGGCTGGCGCTACGAGGACGGCGGCACCGCCGTCCTCGGCGCCGGGCTCACCCACGCCCGGATGGACCGCCCCGACTTCGCCGCGCTCATCCCCGCCCTCGCGGACGCCGCCCGCACCGCCGGACCCCCGCAGGTGCGCAACGTCGGCACCCTCGGCGGCAACGTCGCCACCGGCGACCCGGCCGGCGACACCCTCCCCGTGCTCGCCGCCCTGGAGGCCACCGCCACCCTGGTCCGCCCCGGCAGCCGCCGCGAGGTGCCGATCAGCCACCTGCTCACCGGCCTCGACCCGCTGCGCCCCGGCGAACTCCTCACCTGGGTCCGGGTCCCGCTGCTGCACGCCCCGCAGGTCTTCCTCAAGTCCACCGGCCGCTCCGGCCCGGCCCGCGCCGCCGCCTCCGTCGCCCTGGTTCTCGACCCCGCCCGGCGCGGCGTGCGCTGCGCCGTCGGCGCCGTCGCCCCCGTCCCGCTCCGCCCGCTGGAGGCCGAGAGCTGGGTGGCCGGCTGCATCGACTGGGACGCCCGCGGCCAGGACGGCGCCGTGCTGATCGACCCCGCCGCGGTCGCCGCGTTCGGCGAGTACGTGGCCGGCGCCTGCGTCCCCGACAACGGCGACCCCGCCGAGGGGGCGGGCTCGGCAGCGGCCCGCCTGCGGCGTACCGTAGCGGTGCTGGCCCGCCGGGCACTGGGAAGGGCGCTGAAGTGACGGACGAACTGCTGAACCACCCCGGAGCGCTCACCGGCGACGTGCGCCCCACCACCTCGTACACGCTGCGCGTCAACGGCGTCGAACGGCCCGTCGCCGACGCCTGGATCGGCGAGAGCCTGCTGTACGTGCTGCGCGAGCGGCTCGGCCTGGCCGGCGCCAAGGACGGCTGCGAGCAGGGCGAGTGCGGGGCCTGCTCGATCCAGGTCGACGGCCAGCTGGTCAACGGCTGCCTGGTGCCCGCCGCGCTCGCCGCCGACAGCGAGATCGCCACCGTCGAGGGACTGTCCGGCCCCGGCGGCGCCAGCGACGTCCAGCGGGCGCTCGCCGACTCCGGCGCCGTCCAGTGCGGCTACTGCACCCCCGGCATGGCGATGGCCGTGCACGACCTGCTGCAGCGCAACCACCGCCCCAGCGAGGTCGAGGCCCGCCAGGCGCTCTGCGGCAACCTCTGCCGCTGCACCGGCTACCGGGCCGCGCTGAACGCCGTCCAGACCGTCGCCGACGCCCGCGAGGCCGCCCTGGAGGCCGAGCTCGCCGCCGCCGAGCAGGCCGCCGGCGAGACCCCCGCGCCCACCGCCGCCGCGCCCGTCCCGGCCCGGCCCACCGAGCAGTCCTTCGCCGACCTCGCGCTGGCCGGCGAGCTCCCGCTCTACGCCGACGCCGAACTCTGGCACGAGGCCGACCAGTTGATCCCCGCCCAGCAGCAGGGCGAGGCCACCGCCCGGGCCGGCGGCTACGCCTACCCGCCCACCCCGCCGCACGGCACCGCCGCCCCGGCCGGCGGCTGGGAGCCCACCCCCGCGCACGGCACCGCCGGCGCCGACGCCCACGGCACCCCCGCCCACGGCACCCCGTACCTCCCCACCCCGCCGCACGGCACCCCCCACCAGGACGCCGGCCCCTACGACGGCACCGTCTACGCCACCGACGGCCACCCGTACCCGCAGTACCCCGGCTACGACCACCCCGCCGGGTACGGCGCCCCGGTCGGCTACGGCGCCCCTGCCGGGTACGACGCCCCTGCCGGGTACGACGCCACCCCCGCCCACGGCATCCGGCTCCCCGAGGACGAGAACGCATGACCTCCGCCACCGAGCTCCCGGCGGCCGCCCCCGCGGACGACGAGGACTCCGCCACCGGCCTCGGCAGCTCCCCGCTGCGCAGCGACGCCCTGCCCAAGGCGCTCGGCATCTACCCCTACGCCGCCGACCTGTGGGCCGAGGGGCTGCTCTGGGGCGCCGTGCTGCGCTCCCCGCACCCGCACGCCCGGATCGTCTCGGTCGACACCTCCGCCGCGCTCGCCGTCCCCGGCGTGCACGCCGTCGTCACCGCCGCCGACCTGCCGCCCGGCCCGGACGGCACCCCCGACGGCGCGCCCTCCGGCAGCGTCGTCCCCGACCGGCCGGTGCTCGCCGCCGGCGTGGTGCGCCACCACGGCGAACCCGTCGCCGCCGTCGCCGCCGACCACCCCGACACCGCCCGGCTGGCCGCCGCCGCGATCCTGGTCGAGTACGAGGTGCTGGAGCCCGTCACCGACCCCGAGGCCGCCTTCCACGCCCCGCCGCTGCACCCCGACGGCAACCTGCTGCGCCACCTCCCGCTGCGCACCGGCGACCCCGACGCGGTCGGCGCCGTCGTGGTCGAGGGCCTCTACCAGGTCGGCCGGCAGGACCCGGCCCCGATCGGCGCCGAGGCCGGACTCGCCGTGCCCCGCCCCGACGGCGGCGTCGAACTGCACCTGTCCTCCACCGACCCGCACGGCGACCGCGACCGCACCGCCGCCTGCCTCGGCCTCGACCCCGACCGGGTCCGGCTGGTGGTCACCGGCGTGCCCGGCGCCACCGGCGACCGCGAGGACCTGTCCTTCCAGGTCACCCTGGCGCTGCTCGCGCTGCGCACCGGCCGGCCGGTCAAGATGGTGCTGACCCGCGCCGAGTCCTTCCAGGCCCACCCGACCCGGCACCCCGCGCTGCTGCGCTACCGCCACCACGCCGACGCCGAGGGCCGGCTGGTCAAGGTCGAGGCGCAGGTCCTGCTCGACGGCGGCGCCTACGCCGACGTCTCCGCCGAGGCGCTGGCCTCCGCCGTCGCCTTCTCGGTCGGCCCCTACACCTGCCCCAACGTGTTCGTCGACGCCTGGGCGGTGCGCACCAACAACCCGCCGGCCGGCCGGATGCGCGGCGAGGGCGCCCTGCAGACCTGCTTCGCCCACGAGTCGCAGCTCGACCAGCTCGCCCAGCAGCTCGGCATCGACCCGGTCGAGATCCGCCGCCGCAACGCGATGACCACCGGCGACCCGCTGCCCACCGGACAGGCCGTCACCTGCCCCGCCCCCGTCGCCGGGCTGCTCGACGCGCTCGCCGACTCCCCGCTGCCCGCGCTCCCGGTCGACGACCCCGAGGCCGACTGGCTGCTGCCCGGCGGCCCCGGCGGCGCGGGCGACCCCGGCGCGGTCCGGCGCGGCATCGGCTACGCCGTCGGCATGGTGCACATGCTCGGCGCCGAGGGCGAGGACGAGGTCGCCACCGCCACCGTCCGGGTCTCCGGCGACCACGCCACCGTGATCTGCGCGGCCGTCGACTCCGGCCAGGGCTTCGCCACCCTGGCCCGGCAGATCGTCCAGTCGGTGCTCGGCGTCAGCGAGGTCTACATCGCGCCCGTCGACTCCGACCAGGCCGGGGCCGGCCCGTCCGCCCGCGGCCGGCACACCTGGGTCTCCGGCGGCGCCGTCGAGCGGGCCGCGCTGATGGTCCGGCACCAGATGCTGCAGCCGATCGCCGCCGACTTCGGGATGTCCGTCGAGCTGCTCACCATCAGCGAGGGCAAGATCACCTCGTACGACGGGGTGCTCGGCATGCCGGTCGGCGAGGCGCTGGAGGGCCGCGAGCTGTGGGCCACCGCGCAGTGCCGGCCGCACCCCACCGAGCCGCTCGACCCGGAGAACGGGCAGGGCGACGCCTTCGTCTCGATCGCGTTCTGCGCGATGCGCGCCGTCGTCGACGTGGACATCGAGCTCGGCGCCGTCCGGGTGGTCGACGTGACGGTGGCGCAGGACGTCGGCCGGGCCCTGAACCCGCGGCAGATCGAGGACCGGATCGAGGGCGCCGTCGCCCAGGGCGTCGGACTCGCCCTGCTGGAGAACCTGCGCACCGAGGGCGGCGTCCCCGTCAACGCCTCGCTCACCGGCTACCGGCTGCCCACCGCCCTCGACACCCCCGCGGTGCGGATCGCCGCGCTGCTGGAGGAGCGCGACGTGGTCGCCCCGTTCGGCGCCAAGGCCGTCAGCGCGGTGCCCGCCGTGGTCGCCCC
Source organism: Kitasatospora sp. NPDC088134 (assembly GCF_044741705.1). Classification (NCBI taxonomy): domain Bacteria; kingdom Bacillati; phylum Actinomycetota; class Actinomycetes; order Kitasatosporales; family Streptomycetaceae; genus Kitasatospora; species Kitasatospora sp. NPDC088134. The sequence continues at coordinate 58,892 of NZ_JBIUTD010000012.1, forward strand.
CGCAGCGGTCGCCGCCGCCGTCCGGGCCGCCACCGGGCTGCCCGTCGGCCGGCTGCCGATCCTGCCGGAGGACGCGGTCGTCCCCGCCTGACGCTCCGTCGGGTTCTGATTGGCCATCAGGGTCTGGCGGGCCGTCGGGCGGGGCGACCCGCCGCGGTCAGCGCTTGACCGGCAGGGTGCTGCGGACGTGCGCCGCCCAGGTCTGCTCGAACTGCTCCGGCTCCAGGCCGGTCGCGGCCTTGATCTGCTGCGGGTAGGCGCTGGGACTGCCGTAGTGCGCGGCGACGAACGCCAGCGTCTTCTGCTCCCCGTAGGTGGCCGCCATCCAGCGCAGCGCGTCGGCGGACAGCGCGTAGTTGGCGCTCCGGGCCTTGGGGTCGGAGGCGTAGAACTCCTGCGCGAGGGCCGGCGGCAGGGCGCCGGTGAAGCGGGCGTCGCGCACCTTGTACGCCAGGTCGTTGCGGGCTTTCGCGTCCTTGCCGCGCAGCGCCAGGTAGTCGGCGAAGCCCTCGACGACCCACATCCGGATCGCGCTCTTCTCCGCCAGCCCCAGGTCGAAGTCGGTGGTCAGGGTCGCCGTGATGGCGTGCCCCATCTCGTGCCGGCCGATGTCCGTCACGCCCTCCTGCCAGCGGTCCGGGCTGGTGAACCGCTCCAGCGAGGTGTCCATCACGATCCGGCTCCCGCCGATCAGCACCTTGCCCTGGCCGGCCCGGTCGGAGTCCTCGGCCTCCACCGCCAGGTTGACGCCCGCCTCCAGGCGGTCGTTCTCCCGGCCCTCGCCCGCGTACAGCCGGTTGTAGACGTCCCGGTTCTTCTCCAGCACCACGAAGAACCCCTGACCGCCGGTGCGGACCCCGTCGGTGGGCGGCTTGTTCTGCTGCCACGCCGCCAGGTCGTCCTGCGCGGCCTGCCGGAGCAGGTCGACGTCCCGCTTCAGCTCGGCGGACTGCTTCTGCTCGGACACCACCACTAGGTGGTCCCGGACCTCGACCGCCAGATCCTCGTACACGTCCCACGGCCCCGGGTAGTAACTGACCGCCGAGGTCTTGCCGGTGATGTCCTTGTCGCCGCCGACCCCGGTGACCGCGCCCGGCCCCGGCGCACCGGTCACCGTCCACGCGTACGTCTCGGCGATCGGCCGGTTGTCCACGCCCTTCACCTGGTGCACGAACGCCACCGGCAGCAGGCCCTGCACCGCGTCGCCGGCCTGCAGCTTCCACTGCGCCGTCTGCCAGGGCACCTTGACCAGGTTGCGGAAGACCTGCCGCTGCTTCTCCCGGGTCGGGCCGGCCGCGAACGGCTTGAGGAACGCCTCCTCGTCCTTCGACGCCATCGCCTGCGTCATGCCGTCGACCAGCGCCTCCCACTTCTTGGTGGGCTGGTTCGCCTCCGCGTACGCGTGCTGGCGCTGGAGGTTGTTCCACACCAGCCCGGCGAAGCCCAGCACCAGCACCGCGAACACCGCCGTCACCGTGAGGGCGATCCGCCGACCGGTCCGGCGCGGGCGGGGCGGCTGCGGTGGCTGCGGCTGTGGCGGCGGTGTCGGCTGCGGCGGCGCGAACTGCTGCGGCGGGTAGGGCTGTTGGCCGTACGGCTGTCCGTACGGCTGCTGCGGGTGCGGCTGTTGCTGCTGGTAGGGGTACGGGTGCTGCGGGTACGGCGGGTGCTGCGGGTGCGGGCCCGGCGCGGGCGCGCCAGGCTGCGGTGGATACGTCAACGGAAGACTCCCCCTGGATGATCGACGCGCCATGTGTGTGCGAGCGGCCCGGCGGCTAGCGCTTGCCGGGGACCGCCGAGCGGACGTGCGCGGCCCAGGCCGACTGGAACTGGGCCAGGGGCTGGCCGGTCGCCTCGGCGATCTGCTGCTCGTACCCCTTCGGCTGCGCGTACTGCGCGGCCACGAACGCGCAGACCTTGGCGTCGCCGTACTTCGAGGCCATGAACCGCATCGCGTCACCGGCCAGGGTGTAGTTCGCCGACCGCCGGTCGCCGTCGCTGGAGTAGAACTCGGGCCCGTCCCCGGGGAGTTGGCCGTTGAAGGAGACCTCCTTCAGGTCCGCGGCCATCTCGTCCCGGGCCAGCGAGTCCTTGCCGCGCAGCGCCATGTACTCGGCGAAGCCCTCGGACACCCAGTCACGCGGGTTCCCCGTCCCGTCGAAGTTCCCGCGGGCGGCCATCAGCGGGGCGACGATGGCGTGCGCCATCTCGTGCCGGCCGATGTCCGTCACGCCGTCCTGCCACTGGCTGCTGGTGAACCGGCTGCCGGTGGTGTCCATCACGATCCGGCTGCCGCCGATCAGGACGCCGTCCGGCCCGGCCTTCGTGGAATCCGCCGCCTCCATCGGCATGTTGACGCCGGCCTCCAGGCTGTCGTTCAGCTTGCCGTCGCCCTTGTACAGCTTGTTGTAGACGTCCCGGTTCTTCTCCAGCACCACGAAGAACCCGCTCGCCGCCCGGCGGTCGGCGGTCGGCGCGGGACCGGACTTCTGCCAGGCCGACAGGTCGTCCTTCGCCGCCCGGGCCAGGATGTCCACGTCCCGGTTCAGCTCGGCGGCCTGCCCCTTGTCGGACATCGCCACCAGGTGGTCGCGGACCTGCACCGACAGGTCGTCGTACAGGTCCCAGGGCGCCGGATAGTAGCCGAAGCCGTCGTTCTTTCCCCTGCTGTCCTTGACCCCGCTGACCTCGGTCACCACCTCGGTCCCCGAGTCGACCGGCAGCACCTGCCAGCCGTACTGCTCCCGGATCGGCAGGTTGTCGACGCCCTTCACCTGGTGCGTGAAGTCCACCCGGAGCTGGCCGTCGATCGGCGCTATCGGCGTCGACCAGCTCGCCGTCTCCCACGGGATCTTCAGCAGGTTGCGGAAGACCAGCCGCTGCTTCTCCTTGGTCGGGCCGGCCGCGAAGGGCCTGACGAACGCCTCCTCGTCCTTCGCCGCCAGCGCCTTGGTCAGGCCGTCCGCGACCTTCTGCCACTTGCCGGTCTCGGCCGTGAGGCTCGCGATCGCGGGCGGCCGCTTCCGGTTCGCGTGCAGCAGCGCGACGCCGCCCGCCGCGGCCCCCAGCAGCAGCACCAGCGCCACCCCCAGGCAGCCCAGCGTCCGCCCCACCCGGCTCCGCCGCACCGGCGGCGGCACCGGCGGACCGCCCCACCCCGCCGCCCCGTACGGACCCGGCTGCGGCGGGAACTGCTGTGCCGGGTAAGGCTGTTGCTGGTACGGCTGAGGCTGGTGCGGCTGCTGGAACGGCGGCGGAAAGGCCCCCTGCTGGTACGGCGGCGCCGGCGTCCCGGGCTGCCCCGGGTACGGCTGAGCGCCCGGCGCGGGCGCGCCGGGCTGCGGCGGATACGACAACGTGGGACCCCCCTGGACGAACGACGGGCCATTCATAGCACAGCCCCCGACCGCCCCTCCCGCCCGTTCCCGCAGCCCCACCGGGGCGGTACGGATGCGGACTTCCCCCTCCGGCCTCCCGTCCGCGCCGATACGATCGTCGGGCCCGGCGCTCCGGGGGCATGTGCGAGCGGAACGGGCAGCCGACACCAAGGACGGGGAGCTCCATGTCGAAGAACGGGGCCGTACGATCCTGGGCCGCGATGGCCCTGGCAGGCGCGTTGTTCTTCGCCGCCACGCCGACCGCCTCGGCGGACCAGGTCCGGGACGGGCAGTGGGCAATCCCGGCCTTCGACTTGGAAAAAACCTGGTCGGTCAGCAAGGGCGATGGAGTGATCGTCGCGGTGATCGACTCCGGCGTCGATGCCTCGCACCCTGATCTCGCGGGATCGGTGCTGGACGGCTACGATCCGGGCGGCCAGGGACTCAACACCCGTCCCACGGACGACCACGGCACCTCGATGGCCGGCATCATCGCCGCCCACGGCCACGGGAGCGGTGACGGCGTCATCGGCCTCGCACCCGCCGCGAAGATCCTGCCCGTCTACATGGGAAAGTCGGACAACACCAGTGCTGTCCCCGAGGGCATCCGCTGGGCGGTCGACCACGGGGCCAAGGTCATCAACCTCTCGGTGGGTACCGACTCCCGTCCCGGGGCCAGGCCCGCACTGACCGAGGCAGTTGCCTACGCCGCCAAGCACGATGTCCTGCTGGTGGCCGCCTCGGGCAACGAGTCGCTCAAGACCGTGGGCAGCCCCGGCAATGAGCCCGGCGTGCTCGCGGTGAGCGCGGTCGACAAGAACGGCACCGTCTGGGGGCGCTCGAACTCCGGCCCCGAGGTCGGGATCGCGGCGCCCGGCGCCGACATCGTCATCGCCTGCGCGAACGGGAAGTACTGCATCGGCGACGGCACGTCCGAGGCCACGGCGTTCGTCTCCGGCACCGCGGCCCTGCTCCGCGCGAAGTACCCGAGCCTGACAGCCGGCCAGATCGCCAACCGGCTCGTCAAGTCCGCGCAGACGCCGGCCTCCCTGAAGGGCGCCAAGCTGCCGGATGCGCGGTACGGGTACGGGATCGTCTCGCCGTACGACGCGCTGACCAAGGAGATCCCGACCGGTCCCGCGCAAGGGCCGCTCGGTGGGGCTGCCGCTGCCACGCCGAAGTCCTCCCCGACCGCAGGCGCGAACGGCGCGGGCGGAACCACTCCGGCCAGCGATCTGCCCGACCTCCACGCGGTGCCCGACACCGGCTCGGCGGACTCCGGCGTCAACGTGGGCCTGGTGGCCGCCGTCGGCGGTGGTCTGGTCCTCCTGGTGGTCGCCATCGTGGTGCTGGCGGTTCGCAGCCGTCGCCGCCCGGGGCCGCCGCCCCCGGGACAGCCTCAGTACGGCCCCGGCCCGCAGGGATGGCCGCAGGCCCAGCAGCCGTATCAGGTCCCGCCGTCGCCCGGGTACCCGCAGCAGCCGAACCCCTATCACCAGGACTCGTACGGCCGTCAGCCTCCGCGCTGACATCCGGGCGGGCGGGGCACAGCTCCGGAAAATGTAGCGGCCCCGTCACGAGGGGTCTGCAAGAGGGACGGTGACGGACGATACGATCGGACGGTCCTGGGTTCCGGGGGCGTGAACGAGAACGAACGGGCTGTCAATCGACTGACGGGGTACTGATGACGTTGACCAAAGCCGTGCGCGCACTCGGTGCGACGGCACTGACGGGCGCGCTGCTCCTCTCCGTCGCGCCGACCGCCTCGGCGGACCAGGTCCGGGACGACCAGTGGGCGAACAGTTTCCTGGGGCTGGACCGTGCCTGGACGGTCAGCAAGGGCGACGGGGTGATCGTCGCGGTGATCGATGACGGGGTCGATGCCTCGCACCCCGATCTCGCGGGTTCGGTGCTCGCAGGGTTCGACAAGAGCGGCAAGGGCCGCAACACGAACCCTCTCGGAGCCCATGGAACGGCGATGGCGGGCATCATCGCGGGGCACGGCCACGGTGACGGGGACGGCGTGATGGGCATCGCCCCGAGCGCGAAGATCCTGCCGGTGTACAAGGCGACCGAGGACGGCACGGGCGTCATCCCCGAGGGCATCCGCTGGGCGGTCGACCACGGAGCCAAGGTCATCAATATTTCGCAGGGCATGGATGGCGCACCAGGGTGGGACCGCGAGTTGACCAAGGCGGTCGCCTATGCGGCCCAGCACGATGTGCTGATCGTCGCGTCCACGGGCAACGACGGCCTGGGAACCGTGGAAAGCCCAGCCAACGAGCCCGGAGTACTCGCGGTCGGAGCGGTCGACAAGACCGGCGCGATCTGGGCCAAGTCGAACTACGGTCCCCAAGCGCTGATCGCCGCCCCGGGCGTGGGAATCGTCGCACCCGGATCATGCTCCAGCGCCCAATACTGCAAGGGCGATGGAACCTCGGACGCATCGGCATTCGTATCCGGTGCGGCTGCGCTGGTGCGGTCGAAGTTCCCGAAGTTGACGGCCGGTCAGGTGGCGAACCGGCTGGTGAAGTCGGCGAAGGCTCCGGCGGGCGTGGGGAACCTTCCCGACGCGCACTACGGATACGGGGTGCTTTCCCCGTACGACGCGCTGACCAAGGACATCCCGACGGGACCGGCGCAGGGGCCGCTCGGAGCGACGACGGCCACCGGTACGGGGAGCGGTTCCACGTCGGCGCCGTCCTCGGGGGGCGGTACGAGTGGCGGTTCGGATTCGGACGCCGGTCTGCCTGCGAATCCCGGAGCGGTGAAGAGCGACTCGGGCCTGAGTCCGGTGGCGATCCTCGCGGTTGTGGGTGTCGTCGTGGTCCTGCTGGTGGTCCTGGTGATCGTCGTGGCCCGGTCGCGCCGTCGCGGACCGGCCCCGATGCCGCCGCAGGGCCAGCCGCCCTATGGGGCGCCGCCGGCCTGGCCGGGGCAGCAGCAGCCGTACGGGCAGCAGGGCCCGCCGCCGGGCTACCCGCCGCAGCAGCCGTACGGGCAGCCCCCGCAGCAGCCCTACGGCAACAACCAGCCTCCGCCGCAGCAGAACCCCTACCAGGGCCCGTACGGCCCCGGTGGCAATCAGCCGCAGCGGTGACGGCCTATGGGTAAGGGGAGCAGGTTGGCGATACGATGGAACGCTCCAACTAGCTGAGATCTGCTGCCTGTTGGATGGGCAAGCGCACGGGGAAGCAAACGACACTCCAGGGGGAGGAGAGGGCCGCGTGGCCGACGGATACCGCGTCAACACAGACGAGCTGGAGGCAGTCGTGAAACGACTGCGGGCGATCCAGCAGAACATGGCTCAGACCGCGGACAAGAGTGCCTACGGCACCGATGTGCCGCCCGGGGACTTCGGGGTGAACTTCAGTCACGCCACTACCCTGCACGAGGCCCACAGCCGGATGCAGGGATGGTTGACCAGCACGATCTCCGATCTCAACTCGCTGATCAACGAGTTCGGGGACAAGGCACAGCGGGTCACGGACGCCTACAAGGGCCAGGAGGCGGACACCTCGGCCGCGATGGCCCGATACGCGCAGGGAGCGAGCTGACATGCCGGAGCGTTTTCCCGAGTACGAGCGCCAAGCGCTGATCCCGCTCAAGGGGATGCTGTCCAACGCGCGGCCCGAGAACCTCAGGACCGCCGCCGACCACTGGGGCAACGCGGCCACGGATCTGCAGGCTGCCGTCCGGGACCTGCAGCAGGCGATCGAGCACGCCACGGCCAACTGGCAGGGCGCGGCCGCCGACGGCTTCGTGAAGAAGGCCCAGCAGATCCAGGAGTCGCTGGGCAACACGGCGCAGCACGCGAACAAGACCTCCGGGGCCATGTACCACGCTGCGGACGCGCTGCAGGCGGCCAAGGAGACCATGGGCAACATCAGCGTGCCCAGCCACTTCGACAGCGGCATGAAGTTCATCAGCGACCTCGGCGACCGGTCCGACGCCCAGTTCAAGGCGGACATCGCCAGCGGCATGGACCGCTTCGCCGCAGTCAACAAGAACTACGACGAGCTGTCCGCGACCGAGATCCAGCACCAGTACGCCATTGGCACCATGGAGTTCCTGGCACCGCATTACCAGAGGGCAGCCAATGAGATGCCTCGCCCCCCGCAGAGCCGGGGCACTGAAGAGGCCTACCCGCCGCCGCCCGAACCGGGCAAGACGGGCAGCCTGCCGCCGGTGACGCCCCCGCCGCCGATGCTGCCGCCGAAGCTCCCGCCGGAGCAGACGACGCCGCCTCCGCAGGTCGGGCCCACTCCGGTGCAGCCGCCGAACCACCCGGGGCCGGTGCAGCCTCCGATCCACGGGTTGCCGAACCCGCCGGTGACGCCGCCCGGGCCTCCGGGGCACCTGCCGCCGTTCACGCCTCCGCGGACGGTGATCGACGGGATCGACCCACCGCCTTCGGTGGGTGTGCCGATCGGGCCCGGGACCGGTGGTCCCGGGGGGATCGGGACGCTGCCCGGGCCGGGTGGCGGTGGTGGTGTCGGTGGTGGCGGTGGTATCGGCGGCGTCGGTGGCGTCCACCTGCCGGGAGTCGGCGGGGGCGGATACCCCGGCGGCCGTTCCGGCGGTGGCCGGACGTCCGGTGGCATCAGTGGTGTCGGCGGCGGTTCGGGCTCCGGTGGCCGGACGGGCGGTGGTATCGGCGGTGCCGGTGGCGCGTCCGGTGCGGGTGCCGCGGGCGGCCGTGGCGCGGCCGGTGGCATGGGCGGCGGCATGCACGGTGGTGGCATGGGCGGCGCCGGTGGCGGCAAGGGCGCGGGCGGCAAGAGCGGCAGCGGCCTGGTGCGCAAGGCCGGTGGCACGATCGGCGGCGCGAAGGGCGGCGCCGGCGGCCGGGCGTTCACCGAGGGCGGCTCGGGCATCGGCAAGGGCCGGGGCTCCGGGCAGGCCGGGGCCGGCGGCATGCACGGTGCGCCGGGTGCCGGTGGTGCCGGAAGGAAGAAGAAGGGCGAGGGTCACCGTCCCGACTACCTGATCGAGGACGAGGAGACCTGGCGCGGTGGCACGGCGAACCCGCCGGTCATCGAGTAGCAGCACGTAGCGGTCCGGTAGGAGCACGGGCGTCGGCGGCGGTCCTGGAGGACCGTCCCCGGCGCCCGTCGCCGTTCACGGGAAAGGGGGAATCGGAGATGCGGACGGCGTGAAGGGAAAAGGAAAAACGGCATGGGAATTCACCGGACGCGCCGGTGGAAATGGCGGCCGGTGAATTCCTGATGGAGACCATGACGGGAATCGAACCCGTGTAAACCGTTTTGCAGACGGTTCCCTGAGCCACTCGGGCACATGGTCGTGGAGTGGTGCGCACAGGGTCAACGGCCCTGCGGGGGCAGAAAGTTGCGAATCAGGCGCAACAGGGGGAACACGGACAGCCGGGACAGGGGGCACAGGTGCGGAGCGCCGCGCGGGCCACCGTCTTCCTGTTCATCGCCTTCTCCTGTTCGCCGTTCGGGCTGTCCGGTGAATTCACTATAGCGGGAACTCGGCGGGGCGCGTCAATATTCCACGGGGAATTCGGTGGAACGGCGGCGTGCTACGGTCGGAAGCGAGGCGGCCGTCGGACGGCCCGTCCCGGACGAGGTGCGTCGTACCCGGTAGGACAAGACGACGCGGTAGGTGGTTCGACTACTGCGGAGGAGTCCGTCATGGCCTGGGTGGTACTGATCGTCGCCGGAGTGCTGGAGACCGTGTGGGCGGTCGCGCTGGAGGCGTCCAAGGGGTTCTCGCGGCCGGTGCCGACGGCGGTGTTCGCGGTCGGGCTGGCGCTGTCGATGGGCGGGCTGGCGTACGCGATGCGGTCGATCCCGCTGGGGACGGGGTACGCGGTGTGGGTCGGCATCGGCGCGGTCGGCACCGCACTGTACGGGATGCTGGCGGCGGGCGACGCGGTGACCGCGGCCCGGATCACCTGCCTGGTGCTGATCCTGGCCGGCGTGGTGGGCCTGAAGGTCCTGCACTGAAGGCCCTGCACTGAACGTCCCGCACCGGACGCCCCGCCCCGGACGGTGAACGGGCGTCCCGGGATTCCGCCCGCAGGTCAGGATCGAACGGCGGAAACGGCACTTACCATGTCGGGGTGACCAGCACCTCCCGCGCCGAGCAGGCCGTAGCAGCACCCGACCGGACCCCCGTGGACGAGGACACCGGCGGGGTGCTCAGCGGCCCCTGGCGGGCGCTGACCCTGGGCATCGTGTCGGTGGTGCTGCTGCTGGCCTTCGAGGCGACGGCGGTGAACACCGCGATGCCGACGGCGGCCGAGCAGCTGGACGGCCTCGGCCTGTACGCGTTCGCGTTCTCGGCGTACTTCACCACCACCCTGCTCGCGATGGTGGTGTCGGGGCAGTGGTGCGACCGGCGCGGCCCGCTGGCGCCGCTGTTCAGCGGGATAGCGGTGTTCGCGGCGGGCCTGGTGACGGCCGGCACGGCGGTGGACATGTGGATGTTCGTCGCGGGCCGGGCCACCCAGGGGCTGGGCGGCGGGCTGGTGATCGTGGCGCTGTACGTGGTGGTCGGCCGGGCGTTCCCGGAGCGGCTGCGGCCCGCCGTGTTCGCCGCGTTCTCGGCGGCCTGGGTGCTGCCCTCGATCCTCGGGCCGGTGGTGTCCGGCGCCGTCACCCAGCACCTGGGCTGGCGCTGGGTGTTCCTCGCCGTCCCGGTGCTGGTGCTGCTGCCGCTGGCGGTGATGGGCCCGGCGCTGCGCCGCTCCGAGCGGGACCGGCCGCCGACGGCCCGTCAGCCGTACGACCGGCGGCGGACCCGGGACGCGGCGATGGCCGCGGTCGGCGCGGCGCTGCTGCAGTACGCGGGGCAGCGGCTGGACGGGTGGGCGCTGCTGCCGCTGGCGGCGGGCGCGGCGCTGCTCGGTCCGGCGGTGCTGCGGCTGCTGCCGAGCGGGACGCTGCGGGCGGTGCGCGGGCTGCCGACGGTGATCCTGCTGCGCGGGCTGGCGGCGGGCGCGTTCTTCGCCTCGGAGCTGTTCATCCCGCTGATGATGCAGACCCAGCGGGGCCTGTCGGTGACGGCGGCCGGTCTGACGCTGGCGCCGGGCGGGCTGTCCTGGGCGCTCGGGTCCTGGCTGCAGGGGCGGCCGGGGGCGGACCGGCACCGCGGAGCGCTGATCCGGGGCGGGCTGGTGCTGACCGCGGTGGCGATCGGCGGGGTCGGGCTGGTGCTGTTCCCGGCGGTGCCGGTGTGGGTGCCGGCCGTGTTCTGGGGCGTCGGCGGCGTCGGGATGGGCCTGGCGATCGCCAGCATCAGCGTGCTGATGATGGGCCTGTCGAAGCCGGAGGAGACCGGCGCCAACTCGGCGGCGCTGCAGCTCAGCGACGCGTTGGGCAATGTGCTGCTGACCGGCCTGGCCGGGGTGCTGTTCGCGGCGCTGGGCGGTGGCGCGGTGGGCGCGGCGGCACACGACCGGGCGCTGCCGGCGGGCGCGTTCGGCGCGGTGTTCCTGGTGATGCCGCTGGTCGCGCTGGGCGCGGCGGCGCTGGCCGGCCGGGCGGGAGCCGCCCGGCCGACGGCCTGACCCACCGTCAGGCCTTGGCGCCCGCCGAGGCCGGTGCGGAAGCGGGTGCCGAGGCAGCGGGCGAAGCGGGTGCCGAGGCGGTGCCGCCGAGGTAGCTGCCCCAGCCGCCGGCGGGCGCCTGGCCGGGAGTGAGCGCCTGGAGCTTGCGGAGCACCGCCGGGTCCTGCACCTCCAGCCACTCCACCAGCTGCTTGAAGGAGACCATCCGGACCTCGGGCTTGTCGGCGATCTGCTTCAGGGTCTCCTCGACGGCGTTCATGTAGATGCCGCCGTTCCACTGCTCGAAGTGGTTGCCGATGATGAACGGGGCCCGGTTGCCGTTGTAGGCGCGGTCGAAGCCGGCCAGGTAGGAGTCCCGGGCCTGGTTCTGCCAGAACGCCTGCCGGCCGGGGTCGCCCTTGGTGTTGTCGCCGGACTGGTTGTACATGATGTTGTAGTCCATCGAGAGCACCTGGAAGCTGTGCCCGGGGAACGGGATGGACTGCAGGGGCAGGTCCCACAGCGTGCCGCCGGCGAACTTCTGCGGCCACATCTGGAGCCCGCCGGGGCCCGAACTGTCGTACTTCCAGCCGCGCTTGACGGCGGTGGGGAGCAGTCCGCGCTGGCCCTCCAGGCAGGGGGTGCGGGCGCCGATCAGCTCCTTGCGGTAGTCGAAGGGCAGCGCGGGCAGGTCGGTGAAGCCGGTGTTGGTCCGCCAGTTCATCACGAAGTCCATCGCCTGCTGGATCTCGCTGTCCCAGTCCTCGGGGGACCAGCGGCCGCCGCCGTTGGCGCCGCAGAAGTGCCCGTTGAAGTGGGTGCCGATCTCGTGCCCGTCCAGCCAGGCCGCGCCGATCTGCTCGATGGTGGCGCGGATGTGCTGGTCGCTCAGGTAGCCGATGTCGGAGGCGCCGACGGGGTGCTGCGGCGGGTGGTACATCGACTTCTTCGACTCGGGCAGGGTGTAGATGCCGCTGAGGAAGAAGGTCATGCCGGCGTTGTGGTCCTTGGCGAGCTGCCGGAACCGGCTGAACAGCTTGTTGTCGAGCTCGCCCGCGCCGTCCCAGGAGAACACCACGAACTGCGGCGGGCGCTGCCCGGGCTCCAGCGGTTCGGCCTTGGGCTGGTTCGGCTGCGGGCCGGTGTCGGAGGTGGAGCCGTCGCCGATCAGCGCGGCGGGCGGCTTGGGCACCGCGCTCGGGCTGCCGCTCGCGGCCAGGCCGTCGGCCCGCACGGGCGGGGCGGCCCCGCCGCTCCCGGAGGAGCTCGCGCAGCCCGCCGCGAGGGTGGCGGCGGTCGCCGCACCGGCGGCCAGCAGCGTCCTGCGGGAGAGGGCGTCCATGTCTCACATCCGTTCACCAGGGAGTAAGGGGAAGTCACCGGCCGGATGGACGGTCCATCAGATGAAATGAAGAGATGCGTCGTCCGGGGGAGCCGGGCCCAGCATGGCACGCCTCCGCACCGTGCGCCGGTAAGCACGGCCACGGTACGGATGACCGGGGGACGCCACGCCCGGACGCTCACCTGTTCGGCGCACCGGCCCGGAGCGTCGCCCCGGACCGGGAGTTGACTTGGCGTCAGGAGCACTCCCCGCACGGGCCCGTCCGAGCGCCGGAAGCACCCCCACGCCCCGCCCGCCCCCTCGCCCCACCCGCTCCTCGCCCCGCCCGCCCCACGACACGGAGGTCGCACCCGCCCATGTGGCAGTCGCTGCTGGAGGCCTACCGGGACCGGATCGTCGAGACCGGGCGGGAACCGCTGTTCCTGCTGCTGCTCGGACTCGTGCTGTCCTTCCTGTTCATCCGGTTCAGCACCCGGATGATCCGCGCCCGGGTCCGCTGGTGGCCCGGCAACGTCACCCCCGGCGGACTGCACATCCACCACGTGGTGTTCGGCCAGGCCCTGCTGCTGATCTGCGGCGTCGCCGCGTTCGCGGTCCGCGGCGACGCCGGGGCCCGGTGGAACCTGCTCGGCTTCGGGTTCGGCGTCGGCGCGGGCCTGGTCCTCGACGAGTTCGCGCTGGTGCTGCACCTCAAGGACGTCTACTGGTCCACCGAGGGCCGCACCTCGGTGGACGCCGTGATGCTCGCCGTCGCCACGATCGGCCTGCTGCTGGTCGGCGAACTCCCGCTCGGCGGCTTCGTCCGGCACCCCGACGGGCCCACCCTGGCCGGCGCCGCCGTGCTGCTCGCGCTGGTCGTGGTCAGCCTGCTCAAGGGCAAGACCTGGACCGGACTGCTCGGCATCATGCTCTGGCCGCTCGCCCTGGTCGGCGCCGTCCGGCTGGCCCGCCCCGCCAGCCCCTGGGCCCGCTGGCGCTACCGCTCCCGGCCGCGCCGGATGGCCCGCGCCGAACGCCGCGAGGACCGCATCCACCGCCGCCTGGTCGCCGCCAAGACCGCCGCCTACGACCTGCTGGCCGGCAGCCCGGACGCCGACCCGGAACCCGCCCCGGAAACCGTCGGACAGCTCGCCGGACAGCCCGCCGAACGGCCCGTCGCGGAGCCCGCCGCGCCGCCGGTCGAGGCCGGGCCGCCCGCGCCCTGGCGGCTGCGCTGCGCCGCCCTCGCCCAGTGGTACCTGCGGATCGCCACCGTGCTCAACCTGCTCGGCGCGGCCTTCGCCCCCTTCCGCGCCCAGGTCGAACGGGTCGACCGCGGCGAGTACTTCACCCCCGTGCTGGTCACCGCCGGTTTCACCAGCGCCCTGCTGGCCGGGCTGCTCGCCGTGATGCTGCGCCGCCGCAAGCGCGCCGCCTGGATCACCGCCACCGCCCTGACGGTGCTGCACCTCGCGGTCTACGCCCTCGCGCTGTCCTTCCCCGAGTACCGGGCGCACCCGTTCAACTGGGTCTCCGCCGGGCTCACCCTGGCCCTGCTGCTCGCCCTCCGGTTCGGCCGGGCCGCGTTCCGGGTCCGCGGCGGCCGCGGCAACCTGCCGCTCGCCGCCGCCGTCCTGCTGCTCGGCGGCGCCCTGCTCACCGCGCTCGGCGCGCTCGCCGTCCGGACCGCCGGCGCCGCGCCGCGGCCCGGCTGGGGCGAGGCCGCGCGGTACGTGCTGCTGCGGCTGGTCACGCTCTCCGGCACGGTCGAGGTCCCCGGGGTGGACGTGCCGCGCTGGATCGACGTCGCCGCCAACCTGCTCGGCACCGCCCTGCTGCTGCTCGCCCTGCGCATCCTGCTGCGCTCGCCGCGGCACGCCGAGTGGCAGAGCCCGGAGGACGAACTGGCGCTGCGCCGGCTGCTGGCGCGGCACGGCGGCCGGGACTCGCTCGGCTACTTCGCGCTGCGCCGCGACAAGTCGGTGTGCTTCTCGCCCAGCGGCAAGGCCGCCGTCGCCTACCGGGTGGTCAACGGCGTGGCGCTGGCCTCCGGCGACCCGGTCGGCGACCCCGAAGCCTGGCCGCAGGCCGTCGAGGCGTGGCTGCGCGCGGCCCGCGGGCACGCCTGGATCCCCGCCGTCACCGGCGCCGGCGAGCGGGGCGCCACCGTGTACGCCCGGGTGGCCGGGCTGCGCGCCCTGCACCTGGGCGACGAGGCGGTGGTCGCGGTGCCCGGCTTCACCCTGGCGGGCCGCGAGATGCGCGGCCTGCGGCAGACCTGCCACCGGGTCGCCCGGGCCGGGTACACCGTGCTGGTCCGCCGTCACCGCGACATCCCCGCCGCGGAGTTCGCCGACCTGGTGCGGCTCGCCGACGCCTGGCGGCACGGCCGCACCGAGCGCGGCTTCTCGATGGCGCTGGGCCGGCTCGGCGACCCCGCCGACGGCGACTGCCTGATCGCCGAGTGCCGGGACGCCGCCGGGCGGACCGCCGCCCTGCTGTCCTTCGTCCCGTGGGGCGACGACGGCCTCTCGCTCGACCTGATGCGGCGCGACCGGGAGTCCGACAACGGGCTGGTCGAGTACACCGTCGCCGGACTGCTGGAGCGCGCCGGGGAGTTCGGGGCGGTCCGGGTGTCGCTGAACTTCGCCATGTTCCGCGAGGTGTTCGAGGAGCGGCTGGGCGCCGGGCCGGTGCTGCGGCTGTGGCGCGGCGTGCTGCGCTTCCTGTCCCGCTGGTGGCAGCTGGAGTCGCTGTACCGGGCCAACGCCCGCTACCGGCCCGCCTGGGTGCCCCGCTACGTGCTGTACGAGAAGGCCTCCGAACTGCCCGCGATCGGCCTGGCCAACGCCCTCGCCGAGGGCTACCTGACCCGCCCCCGGCTGCGCCGCGGCCGCCCCGCGCCGCCGCGCCCCGCCCCGGTGGGCTGACGGTCCGTCACCCGGACAGCGGCCAGCGCGTGCCGGGCCCCCGGCCGCCGCCTTGACTGGCGGGGTCGGCAGCGGCGGCGGGAGGGTGCGGTGGGCGAGCGGGCGTGGTCCGGGGCGGTGGCGGCGGCCGCGGCGATCCTGGTCGGGGCGGGGCTGCTGCACTCCGGACTCGACGGCGACCTGCCGCCCGCGCCGCTCGCCGCGCAGGCCTACGACGGGACGCCGGTCGGCCCCGCGGTGCCGCCGCTGCCGCCCTCCCCGCCGGTCCGGGTCCGGATCCCGGTGCTGGGCGTGGACGCGCCGGTGGCCCGGCTCGGCCTGGACGGCGAGGGCCGGCTCCGGCCGCCGCCGGAGGAGGACCGCAACCTGGCCGGCTGGTACGCCGACGGGACCGCGCCCGGCTCCGGCGGCGCCGCCGTGCTGGCCGGGCACGTCGACAACGCGCACGGCCCGGCGGTGTTCTACCGGCTGGGCGCGCTGCGCCGCGGCGACCAGCTGGAGGTCGCCCGGGCCGACGGGGCCCGCGCCTGGTTCCAGGTGGACGGCGTGGAGGTCTACCCGAAGGCCGAGTTCCCCGACGCCAAGGTCTACGCGGCCACCCCGGACGCCCAGCTCCGGCTGATCACCTGCGGCGGCGGCTACAGCCGGGACGGCGGCTGGGACGGCAACGTGGTGGTCTACGCCCACCTGGTGCGCACCGCGGCCGCCTGAGCCCGGCACCCCCGCCCGGCAGCGGGTCGGGCCGGCCGCCCGGGGGCGGGTCGGGCCAGCAGCTCGGCGGCGGGTCAGGCCAGCAACTCGGCCAGCGCCCGGTCGTAGTCCAGCCCGGCCAGCTCCTGCCCGGCCGGGACGGCCAGGTAGCTGCTCCACAGGAAGCGGCGCAGCTCGGCCCGGTCGAACCGGAGCAGCGCGACGCCGTCGGGGGAGCGCAGCTCGACCAGGGTCCGCAGCCCGTGGGTGGGCCGCAGGTGCACGTCCCCCTCGCCGCTGGGGACGTCCAGGCCGTCGGCCAGCAGCTGGCGGGCGAACACCCACTCGATCTCGGGCTCGGCGGAGACCACCTGCTCGTCGGCGGCCCCGTCCACGGCGTACTCGGCGGGGAAGAGCATCCGGACCGCCAGCGGGTCGTCGGAGCGGTAGCGCAGCGTCACGCGGAGCCCGGCGGAGAGCTGGGTGCTGACGATCAGTCGGGCGTTCGTGGTCTGCTCGACCTGCACGGGCGCTGCGAACACGGGGAGACCTTCCGTAGGGGCGGTACTGGTACGGGGGTGACCGGGGTCGCCTCCTGGGGAGGGAGAGTCCGAGGCGGGCCGGCTCTTACCGCCCTCGCCCGGATTCGCGGCGTGATCCGCGTCACACCCGAACGGCCGTCCGGGGACGCCGGGGCGCCCGCCGACGCGCCGTCCGACCGGCCCCCGGGCGTGCTGCGGGGTCGGTCCGGGGTGCCGCCGGGAGGGGCGGGGCCGGAGCGGCGGGGGCGTGCCGCGCCCGCCGTCCGGGGGCGGGGAGGGGCTAGGCTGGGCAGGTTCCACGACCGCCCGCAGACCGCGGGGACGGGGCCTTGCACAGGCCCTGACCTGCGACGACCCCGTTCGGAGACCGTGACTACCGCCGCCTCCTCCTCGATGGCCCCGCTGTTCTCGCACGCCGACAGCACTCACCCCCGCCCGAGCGGCACCTCCGCCGCCGCGCACCTCTCCCCGGCCTTCCCCGGCCGGGCCCCCTGGGGCACCGCCGCCAGCCTGCGGGCCTGGCAGCAGGGGGCGCTGGACCTGTACATCGAGAAGCAGCCCCGGGACTTCCTGGCGGTCGCCACCCCGGGCGCCGGAAAGACCACCTTCGCCCTGACCCTGGCCTCCTACCTGCTGCACAACCACCTGGTGCAGCAGGTCACCGTGGTCGCGCCGACCGAGCACCTGAAGAAGCAGTGGGCGGAGGCCGCCGCCCGGATAGGGATCCGGCTCGACCCGGCGTACTCCTCGGGCCCGCTGTCCAAGGACTACCAGGGCATCGTGGTCACGTACGCGGGCGTCGGGGTCAACCCGATGCTGCACCGGAACCGGACCGAGGCCCGCAAGACGCTGGTGATCATGGACGAGATCCACCACGCCGGCGACTCCAAGTCCTGGGGCGAGGCCTGCTCCGAGGCGTTCGAACCGGCCACCCGCCGGCTCGCCCTCACCGGTACGCCGTTCCGCTCCGACACCAACCCGATCCCGTTCGTCCAGTACGAGGCCGGGAGCGACGGCATCCGCAAGTCGGTCGCCGACTACACCTACGGCTACGGGCACGCGCTCGCCGACCACGTGGTCCGCCCGGTGATCTTCCTCAGCTACTCCGGCAACATGCGCTGGCGCACCAAGGCCGGCGACGAACTGGAGGCCCGGCTCGGCGAGCCGATGACCAAGGACCTGATCGCCCAGGCCTGGCGCACCGCGCTCGCCCCGCAGGGCGAGTGGATCCCGGCCGTGCTGCAGGCCGCCGACCGGCGGCTGACCGAGGTCCGCAAGGGCATCCCGGACGCCGGCGGCCTGGTGATCGCCACCGACCAGACGGTGGCCCGCGCCTACGCCAAGCTGCTGCGCGAGATCACCGGCGAGAAGGTCACCCTGGTGCTCTCCGACGAGGCCGAGGCCTCGCAGCGGATCTCCGACTACGCCGAGGGCACCTCGCGCTGGATGGTCGCGGTCCGGATGGTGTCCGAGGGCGTCGACGTGCCCCGGCTGTGCGTCGGCGTGTACGCCACCTCGATCTCCACCCCGCTGTTCTTCGCCCAGGCCGTCGGCCGCTTCGTGCGCGCCCGCAAGCGCGGCGAGACCGCCTCGGTGTTCCTGCCGACCATCCCGATGCTGCTCGGCTTCGCCAACGAGATGGAGCTGCAGCGCGACCACGTCCTGGACCGCCCCAAGAAGGAGGGCGAGGGCCTGTTCGACGAGGAGGACCGGCTGCTCGCCGAGGCCGAGCGGGCCAACGACGGGGCGGACACCGGCACCGAGGAGTTCTCCTACGAGGCGCTGGGCAGCGAGGCGGTCTTCGACCGGGTGCTGTACAACGCCATGGAGTTCGGCATGCAGGCGCACCCGGGCAGCGAGGAGGAGGAGGACTACCTCGGCATCCCGGGCCTGCTCGAACCCGACCAGGTGCAGATGCTGCTGCAGAAACGTCAGCACCGGCAGATCCAGCGCTCCAAGGCCAGGCCCGCCGAGGAGGCCGACCTGCTCGAACTCCCCGCCGAAGAGCGCCCGGTGGTCACCCACCAGGAGCTGCGCGAGCTGCGCAAGGAACTGAACGCGCTGGTCGCCGCCTGGCACCACCGCACCGAGCAGCCGCACGGCAGCATCCACAACGAACTCCGCCGCCAGTGCGGCGGCCCGCTCACCGCCCAGGCCACCGCGAACCAGCTGAAGGCCCGGATCGTCCGCATCCGCGAGTGGGCCGCGAAGAGCTGACGAATCGTCAGTAGCTTTTCCCAAGACTTGGCAAAGAAAGTGTGTGGGCGGGCGGTCTGAAGATCCGCTAATCTTCCGCATGCCGGTGCTGGGGGGACCAACACGCTTGGTGCGCCCCGGCATGCGGTAGACCCGCCGATGCCGTCCCGTCCGACGCTCCGGCCCCGCATCCGAAAGAGGAGCCCACCGTGGCGTACCCCAACCAGGCCCCCCAGCAGTCCGACAAGTCGAAGGTCGTCGCCGGCCTGCTGCAGATCTTCCTCGGCGGCTTCGGCGCCGGCCGCTTCTACACCGGCCACACCGGCATGGCGCTCGCCCAGCTGTTCACCTGCGGTGGTCTCGGCGTCTGGGCCCTGATCGACGGCATCATCTTCCTGGTCAGCGACACCCGCACCGACGCCCAGGGCCGTGTCCTCAGCTCCTGAGGTGCGCCCCGAACCGGACGGCCGGCCCTCCCGCCCCGCGGACATCCGCGGCGGGGGCGCCGGCCGTCGGCCTTTTCCGGTCGGCCCGCTCCCGGCCCGCCTGCTTCCGGCCTTCCTGCGGCACCCCGCCGCCAACCCGCTCGGCCTGCTCGCCGCCGGCGCGGCCGGGGCGGCCTACCTGTGGACCCGGAACCCGCACCTGCCCGGGCAGGCTCTGCCGTTCTGCCCCTGGCGCCGCCTGACCGGCCTGCAGTGCCCCGGCTGCGGCGGCACCCGGATGGCCTACGACCTGCTGCACGGCGACCTGGCCGCGGCCTGGCACGACAACGCCGCCCTGCTGCTGGCCCTCCCGTTCGTCGCCCTCTGGTTCGCCGTCCGGCTCCGACACGGCCTGGCCGGGCGGCACTGGCGCCTGCGGCTGGGGCCGCGTGCGGTGGCGGCGCTGCTGGTGGCCGCCGGGCTCTGGACGATCGGCCGCAACCTGGTCTGATCCCGCCGGGTGCCGACCGGCGCCGGGCGGTGCTGTCCGGGTAGCGGTCAAATATCGAACACCCGTGCGGCGAGGGAGCGGATTATGGGCGGCTTATCCGTTTTTTAGTCACGACTTTTCATCGATGCTGACCGAATTTTGGACAAACACTTCCGCAGCGCACCCCTGGTTCATTAGCGTCTCCCCACACTCACCGGGCCCCACCCCTCGGCCCGGGCGAGTGCCGCGGAGCCTGCGCCGAGCCGACGTCGTCGAGGCCGGACTCCCGCGCCGGCCACCCCTTCCCGTGCGCGATCAATTCCGGTGCGGCCCACGGCAGTTGTGTCGTAGGGTCGGACTCGCCGCGGAAAGGACCTGGCGCCCGTGACTGCTGAGACATCCCAGACCCTGGACAGAGGTGTCCGGGTACTGAAACTCCTGGCCGACTCCGAGCGCGGCCTGACGGTGACCGAGCTGGCCGCCCGGCTGGCCGTCAACCGCACCGTGGTCTACCGCCTGCTGGCCACCCTGGAGCAGCACGGCCTGGTCCGCCGCGACATCGGCGGCCGCGCCCGGGTCGGCCTCGGCGTGCTGCGCCTGGCCCACCGGGTCCACCCGCTGCTGCGCGAGGCCGCGCTGCCCGCGCTCCGCTCGCTCGCCGAGGACCTCGGCGCCACCGCCCACCTCACCCTGGTCGACGGCAACGAGGCGCTCGCCGTCGCCGTGGTCGAACCGACCTGGACCGACTTCCACGTCGCCTACCGCACCGGCCTGCGCCACCCGCTCACCGAGAGCGCGGCCGGCCGGGCCATCCTGGAGGCCCGCAGCTTCCCCGGCCAGCGCCGCCCCGAGCAGGGCTTCGTGATCACCCGGGCCGAGGAGCAGTCCGGCGCCAGCGGCGCCGCCGCCGCGCTGATCGGCCTGAGCGGCATCGAGGGCAGCGTCGGCGTGGTGATGCTCAACGGCCTGGTGCCCGAACGGGTCGGTCCGCGGGTGGTGGAGGCCGCCACCGAGGTCGCCGACGCGCTGCGCTGAACCCCCGCCGCGCGGCCGGACGGCCGTGATCCGCCGTGAGTCCGCCGTGA
This sequence comes from Kitasatospora sp. NPDC088134, assembly GCF_044741705.1. NCBI lineage: Bacteria > Bacillati > Actinomycetota > Actinomycetes > Kitasatosporales > Streptomycetaceae > Kitasatospora > Kitasatospora sp. NPDC088134. Next base: position 79,464 of record NZ_JBIUTD010000012.1, read on the forward strand.
TCCGCGCGGCCGTCCCTGCCGGGCCCCGCGGTGTGTTTGGATGCGGGGTGTGGCTTCCCAGACCCCGTCCTCGGTCCTGACCTCGACCCGCGCCCGCGTCCTCGGCCTGTGCGCGCTGCCGCTGGTCGCGCTGTTCGCGGTGGCCGCGGCCGTACCGCTGCCGTTCACCCTGGAGACCCCCGGCGACACCGCCGACGTGCTCGGCGCCTACAAGGGCCGCCGGGTGATCACCGTCACGGGAGCCCAGCAGCGCGCCACCTCCGGGCAGCTGCGGCTGGTCACGATCAACGCCACCCCGCCCGAGCAGCGCAACAGCCTCTGGGACGCGCTCGACGCCTGGGTCGACCGCAAGCAGGCCGTGGTCCCCACCGACGAGGTCTACCCGCAGTCCGACCCCAAGCAGGCCAACAAGGTGACGCAGCAGCAGATGACGCAGTCCCAGGACAGCGCCACCCTGGCCGCGCTCGGCTACCTGCACCTCTCGCCGGACCAGGTGAAGGTCACCATCGACCTCGGGGACATCGGCGGCCCCAGCGGCGGCCAGATGCTGGCGCTCGGGATCGTCGACAAGCTGGCCGGCGACGGCCGCGGCGGTGAGCTCACCGGCGGGAAGACCGTGGCCGGCACCGGCACCGTCTCCGCCGACGGGCGGATCGGCGAGGTCGGCGGCGTCCCGCTGAAGACCCAGGCCGCCGCCCGGGACGGCGCCACGGTGTTCCTGCTGCCGCGCAGCGAGTGCACCCAGGGCAAGGTCAACACCCCCGCGGGCCTGCGCCTGGTGCCCGTCGACACCCTCGCCGACTCGATCGCCGCACTCCAGGCGCTGAACTCCGGCGGCGCCGTCCCGCACTGCTGACAGGACGTCACAACCGACGGCACGTCATCACCGACGGCGCGTCACCGCCGATGGCACGTCAGCACCGCTCACCGGGGCGCCGGTTCAGCCGCCCGCCGCCTGCTCGACCAGCGGCAGCACCCGGTACGGCACCGGGTTCTCCAGCGCGATCGCGGTCGACGCCCGGACGATCCCGTCGAAGCCCACCACCCGGTCGATCACCCGCTGCAGGTCCGCGTTCGACCGGGCCACGATCCGCACCAGCATGTCGCCGTGCCCGGTGATGGTGTGCAGCTCCAGCACCTCCGGCACCGCCGCCAGGTGCGCCCGGACGTCCGCGCCCTGCCCCTGCGAGATCTCCAGGGTGGCGAACGCCGTCACCGGGTACCCCAGCGCCGCCGGGTCGACCTGCGGGCCGAAGCCGCCGATCACCCCGCGCGCCTGCAGCCGGTCCAGTCGGGCCTGCACCGTGCCGCGGGCCACCTGCAGGCGGCGCGAGCACTCCAGCACGCCGATCCGCGGCTCCTCGGCGAGCAGCCGGATCAGCTTTCCGTCCAGCGCGTCGATGGCGTCGGGCTGCGGGGGCACGGGGCGGCTCCAGGGGTGCTGCGGGCGGTCGGGCGTCGACCGACATTGTGCGGCCGCCGCGCCCGGACCGGCAGCCCGGACCGTCAGCCCGGATCGGTCTGCACCACCGGCCGGCCGGTGTTCCAGGTCACCCAGACCTGCGAGGCGCGGTCGTCCCGGGAGAAGACGATCCGCATCCACTGGTCCTCCTGCCAGGTCTGCACCGTCCAGCCGACCTCGGGCGTCGCCGAGACCAGCCGGGCCTCGGTCGGCAGCAGGTCCAGCGCCACCCGGCCGCCCGGCAGCAGGTAGCTCTGCACCGTGCCGCTCGACGGCGAGGGCTTCTTCGACACCGCGGCGGTGGACGGCACCGGCCGGGTCGGCGCGCCCGCGCCCGCCCCCGGCGCCGGGTCCGGACTCGGGCTCGGCACCGCCGCGGCGGTCGACGGCGGCGGACCCTCGGCCGGGGGAGCGGTCGGGGGAGCGGTCGGCGGCACCGTCCGCGAGGAGGCCGCCGAGGGCAGGGCCGCCACCGTCGGCTGCTCGAACACCGTCGCGGCGAGCACCGCGTGCACGCCCAGCCAGGACAGCGCCACCGCCGCTCCGGTGGCCGCCGTCCAGGCACCCAGTTGAACCAGTCCGCTCCGCATCGCGGCCATCCTGCCGTACGAAGGTCACGGGCAGGTCGAGCGGCCCGGTCGATCCGCGGGAACCTTGTGGGAGTCTGAACCGGCCGTCCGCGAACCCTCCTCCCACTGCCCGCCGGAGGCCGCCGCGAACCCCCCGAGGTACAGACCATTTCGCCCCGATGCCGTACCGTGCAGCCCCATGGCAACAGTGCTCGTGGTCGAGGACGACCCCTTTGTACGTTCCGCCCTGATCCGCCATCTCGCCGACACCGGCCACGCCGTGCGCTCCGTGGGCACCGCCCTGGAGGCGCTGCGCGAAGTCGCCCAGGTCGGCTGCGACCTGGTGATCCTCGATCTGGGCCTGCCCGATCTGGACGGCAGCGAGGCGCTCAAGATGATCCGCGGACTGACCAACGTGCCCGTCATCGTCTCCACCGCGCGGGACGACGAGGCGGAGATCGTCCGGCTGCTGAACGACGGTGCGGACGACTACCTGGTGAAACCCTTCTCCGGCGACCACCTGACGGCCCGGATGGCCGCCGTCCTGCGCCGGCTCGGCGGCGGCGCCCTGACGGCCCCCCAGATCCTCCGGGTCGGCGGCCTCGCCATCGACCCGCAGCGCCGCGAGGCCCTGCTGGACGGGCAGCGCCTCGACCTCACCCGCCGCGAGTTCGACCTGCTGGCCTTCCTCGCCGCCCGCCCCGGCGTGGTCGTCCCGCGCAAGGAGATCCTGGCCGAGGTGTGGCGGCAGACCTACGGCGGCGACCAGACCATCGACGTCCACCTGTCCTGGCTGCGCCGCAAACTCGGCGAGACCGCCTCCAGCCCGCGCTACCTGCACACCGTGCGCGGCGTCGGCGTCCGCCTGGAGGCGCCCTCCGGACCCGGCGGGGGCACCCCGTGAAACGCGTCCTCCGCTCGCTGCGCTGGGCGATGGTCAAGGCCGCCATCGCCGGCACCGTCATGGTCGCGCTGGCCTTCCTCGTCCCGCTCGGCCTGGTCGTCCAGCAGACCGCCCGCGACCGGGTGCTCACCGCCTCCGAACGGCAGGCCGCCGCCCTCGGACCGGCCCTCGCCATCACCACCGACCGGGACGCCATCGACCGCGCCGCCGCCACCACCGAGGCCGGCGCCAAGGGCCGGCTCGCCGTCCACCTGCCCGACGGCGAGGTGGTCGGGAACACCCGGGTCGACCCCGACCAGCTCGACACCGCGGCCGGCCGCGGCCGGGCCGGCACCGTCAAGGCGCCCGGCGGCTACGCGCTGCTCCAACCCGTCGCCGTCGACCGGGGCGGCGTCGCCGTCGTCGAGGTCTACGTGCCCGACGCCGACCTCTCGCGCGGCGTCGGCACCGCTTGGCTGGTGCTCTCCGGCGTCGCGCTCGGCCTGGTGGCGATCTCGGTCGCGGTCGCCGACCGGATGGGCACCCGGATCATCCGCTCCGCCCGCCGGCTCGCCACCGCCGCCCGCTCGCTCGGCTCCGGCAACCTCACCGTCCGGGTCCCGGTCGAGGGCCGGGAGGCCGCCGGCGCGCCCGAAGAACTCCGGGAGGCCGCCTACGCGTTCAACGCCATGGCCGACCGGGTCGTGCACCTGCTCGCCGCCGAACGGGAACTCGCCGCCGACCTGTCGCACCGGCTGCGCACCCCCCTCACCGTGCTCCGGCTGAACGCCGCCGCGCTCGGCCGGGGCGACGCCGCCGACGCCACCCGGCACGCCGTCGCCCAACTGGAGCGCGAGGTCGACCAGATCATCCGCACCGCCCGCCGCGACCCGGTGGACGCCCCGCCGACCGTGCTCGGCTGCGACGCCGTCGAGGTGGTCCAGGACCGGGTCGCCTTCTGGTCCGCGCTCGCCGAGGACGAGGGCCGCCCCTGGCAGCTCACCGGCGACCGCGGGGCCGCCCCGGTGCCGGTCCAGCGCGGTGATCTGGCCGCCGCCGTCGACGCGCTGCTCGGCAACGTCTTCCGGCACACCGCCGTCGGCACCCCCTTCGCCGTCGACCTGGTGGCCGGCGAGGACGCGGTGACCGTCCGGGTCGGCGACGGCGGACCGGGCTTCGCCGACCCGGCCACCGCGATCCGCCGCGGCGCCGGACACGGCGGCGAGGGCTCCACCGGCCTCGGCCTGGACATCGCCCGCAAACTCGCCGAGGGCACCGGCGGCGACCTCGCCCTCGGCCGCTCCGCCGCCCTCGGCGGCGCCGAGATCACGCTGCGGCTCAACACCCGCACCGAGGTCGAACTGCCCCGGCAGCAACGCCGCCGGACCGGCCGGCTGATCCGCAAGGACTGACCGGCCGCATACCGGGGCCGACACCGGAGCTGTTACCGCGGGGGCGACAGCTCGGTGCCGCTCGGCCCTTCCGGGAGTCCTTCCGGGAGCCTTTCCGGGACCCTTAAACCCGCCCTAAGCGAAGCCCAACGTTTCCTCAGGGCGAACCGTCCGGTCCGGACGGACCACCGCGCCGGCCACCACCCCGGCGCGCGCAGCCGGGAGCCCGGCCCGCGACCCCCGGGAGGGAGAGCCCGGGGAGAGCGGGACCGGTGGCGCGATCCGGCCGTTCGGGTAGTGTCGACTGCTGGCCCAGCGCAGGTCGACGGCGGACGGAGCAACACAGTGACCACGGTGCAAGCGGAACGCGCCACACCCCCCGGCGGCGCCGGGCAGCCGCCCGTCCCCGGCTGGCGCCGCGCCCTCACCGCACCCGCCCGGCAGGCCACCGCGATCACCGACGCACTGCGCACCGCCCCCCGGCGGCCGCTGCTGCTGGCCGGCGGACTCGCCCTGCTGTCGCTGCTCGTCTACGCGGTCGTCCGGCACTACGTCCACACCTCGATGGTCGACATGATCGTCTACCGGGCCGAGGGCCGGGCCGTCGCCGACGGCAACGACCTGTACGCGATCCGGGTCACCCAGTGGAACCTGCCCGCCACCTACCCGCCGTTCGCCGCGATGCTGTTCGTGCCGACCACCTGGTTCGGCGTGCCGTTCCTGCGGATCGCCGTCACCCTCGCCAACCTGGCGCTGCTGGCCACCCTCGCCCACCTGTCCTTCAAGCTGGTCGGCTGGCCCCGCCGCGACCTGCGCCCGATCGGCGTCGTGCTGATCACCGGACTCGGCGTCTGGCTCGAACCCGTCTTCACCACGCTGCGCTACGGCCAGATCAACCTCGCGCTGGCCTGCCTGATCCTCTGGGACCTCACCCGCCCCGACTCCGCCCGCAGCAAGGGCGTCGCCATCGGCATCGCCGCCGGCATCAAGCTCACCCCCGGCCTGTTCGCCGTCTACCTGCTGCTCACCGGCCGGATCAGGGCCGCCATGGTGGCCGGTGCCACCTTCCTCGGCACCTTCCTGATCGGCGCGCTGGTCCTGCCCGACGCCACCCGCGGGTTCTGGACGACGTACATGTTCGACTCCAGCCGGGTCGGCAGCACCGTCATCGTCGACAACCAGTCCCTGCGCGGACTGGTCGCCCGGCTGATGCACACCGAGACCCCCGGCCTGCCCGCCACCGCGCTCGGCCTGCTGACCGCCGCCGCCGGACTCGCCGTCGCCGTCTGGGCGCACCGCAGCGCCCGCTGGTCCCCGCGCGCCGAGGCCTGGAGCGTCTGCGCCGCGCTGGTCACCGCCGTGCTGATCTCCCCGATCAGCTGGACCCACCACTGGGTCTGGTGCGTGCCCGTCCTGGTCCTGCTCGCCGCCGAGGCCGCCCACGAGCGCTCCCGCCCCGCCGCCGTCCGGCACCTGCGCTGGCGGACCGTCCTCGTGCTGACCCTGCTCGGCTTCCTGTCCTTCTCGATGTGGATCGTGCCGCACAAGGGCGACCTCGACCTCCACCTGCCCTTCCTGCACCAGTTCCCGGCCGGGATCTACCCGCTGATGGGCCTGTGCTTCCTGGCCGTCGCCGCGCTCCGGGTCCGCTCCCGCCGCCTGGCCGCCGGCGCCCCGCTGGTCCGCGTCCCCGCACCCCGGGCCACCGTCGACGGCACGGCCGACGGCGTCCAGAAGGCCCCCGCGGCCCGCTGACCACCCGGGCGCGCCGCCGCGCCCGCCGTCGTACCCGTCGTCACACCTGTCTTGCCTGCTCTGCCCGCCGTGTCTGCCGTGCCTGTCGTGCCTGCCGGATCCGGGTTCGCCCGGTGCTCCGGCCGGCCCGGGCGCCCCGACGGCGGGCGCTCCGGGGGCCGCCCCGGCGGCCTGGTCGGCGCCGCCGACAGCCGTGCGCCCGCGCCCGTGTTCCGGACCGCCCCGTGCCCCCGCCCGTTCCCGTGCCCCCGCCCAGCGGGGGCGCTCACGCCAGCAGCTCGGCGAGCGAACCGTCCAGGTCCATCGCCTCCAGCTCCGCGCCCGGCGGCACCAGCCGGTGCGCCCGCTCCAGCCAGGCCGCGACCGTCGGCAGCGGCGCCTCCAGCAGCGCGTCCCCCGCCGGCGAGCTCAGCGCCATGCACAGCACGCTGCGCCGCCCCGACCGGGTCGGCCAGATCCGCACGTCGCCCTGGCCGCACGGCCGGAACGTCCCCTCCACCAGCAGTTCCCGGGCGAACACCCAGGTCACCGGCGTCCCGCTGTCCAGGTGGAAGGTCACGTACACCGCGAACGGGTCGTGGCTGCCGTACGACAGCCGCGCCGCCACCGGGACGCTGCGCTCCGGCGACAGCACCAGGTTCAGCTCCAGCTCCTGCTCCACCACTCCGGTCGACTGACCCGCCATCGCACTCACCCTCTCCGCCTTCGCGGGGCCGCCCATCGGCCCCACGCCTGGAGAGAGGAGGCGCGCCGTGCACTCTTACACGGGTTCCCGAGAAAGTTTTTTCCCGGCGTCGCCCGGCGTTCCCCGGTGCTCCCCGGCGGCTCCCCGGCGGGTCGGCGCGCCCGGGGCCGAGGCCGTTCGACTTTCCGCAGAACCTTTTCCGCCCCGCCCCGGTTGTTCCGCAGAGGAGCACCGGACGGCGGCCCGGCCGACCGGTGATCGGCGCGGGAGACGACTGCCGCCCCTGCCGTACCACGGGACTCCGTCCGTTTCACGAGTTCCGCCGAACCCGGGGGAGGAAGCCGGTCGAGGTACTACCCTTTGTGACTGCCCGGCGACTCTCCGCCCGCTGCCTCCTCCCATGTCCGCACCCACGCACGTCCGGACAGCCGCCCGCCGCGGTGCCGGTACGAAGGAAGACGCCATGACGGACCGGCCCTCCACCGCAGGCCCGATGCTCGGCGCGACCGCGGCCGGGGACGCCGGAGCACCCGGCTACTACCCCGACCCCTCGGTGCCCGGCTTCGTCCGCTACTGGGCCGGCCACGCCTGGGTCCCCGGCACCAGCCGCTCCGCCCCCGCGCCGGGCGAGCACCTCGAACCCCCGCGCTTCGTCGCCCGCTACCTCAGCCCGCCGCCCTGGAACCTCCCGCCCGGCCTGTTTCCCGCCGCCCCCGCCCCCTCCCCGAGCGACACCGGCCTGGTCTACCTCGACGAGACCGGCGCGCAGGCCGTGTTCACCATGCCCGTGCACCCCGAGGACCAGGTCGCCCTCCCGGCCCAGCAGGTGCAGTCGGCTCCGCCGGGCGCACCGGTCGGGCAGGCGGCACCGGGCGACGGCGGCCAGTCCGGCGAGCTGGAGGTCCGGCCGCGCGGCGGGGTGGCGCCGCGGCGCCCCGTGGACCAGGCGCCCTGGGCGGTGGCCGGGAACGGGCTCAAGCCGGTCGCGGTCGAGTCCTGGGCCACCGCCGCCGCGCTGCACCTCGGCTCCGGCCTGCCCGAGGGCGCGGCCACCGCCCCGCGCGGCGGCCGTTCGACGGGCGGCGGCCCGGTCCGCGGCCCGGTCCACGAGGTGGACGCGGCGGTCCGCCCGCTGGAACTCCCCGGTCCGGTCGAGCCCGCGCCGGAGCCCCCCGCGCCGCCCGTGCCTTCGGTGCCGCGGGCGGCCCAGCCGCTCGGTGGCACGCCCTGGCACGGGGCCACCGCCGCGGAGGACGGCGGCGACGGCTCGGTCGGTCTGGCTGCCGGGCCCGCGGCGCTGTACGAGCCGGTCGGCGGCGCGACGGAGCGCCCGACCGCCGGGGCACCCGGTTTCGACCCCGGCCCCGAATCCGGGGCCGACCCCGGCTCCGGCTGGCGGGCGGACCCGCGGGAGCAGCGCGGCCTGATGGAGACCGGGGGCGCGCCGCGCTGGGTGTCCTGGGGGCTCGAACCGGAGGCCGGGGCTGTGCCCACGCCCGCTGTCGAGGTCGAGGTCGAGGACGGGTCGGCCGCCGCTCCGGCGGCCCCCGAAGTCCCCGAAGCCCCGGAGGAGCGCCCGGAGCCGGCGGCGGGGCGCGGCGCCACGGGTCGGGTGCGGGTGCCCCGTCCGGCGGTGGAGGCCCGGCCGGGGGCGGCTGCGGGCGGGCGGTCGCGGGGCGGGCCGGGGGAGCAGCGCCCGGCCCGCCCCGCGACGGCGGGACAGGCGTCGGTGGGGGGACAGACGCCGGCGGTGGCGGGGCAGGCGTCGGCCGGGCGGACCGGTGCGGCACCCGCCGCCCGGTCCGGGGCGCGGACCCGGAGGATGCCCGTCCCGGCGCCGCGGCCGGCGGGCGTCGGGGCCCGGGCGCTGGCGTGGCTGGTGGACGGTGCCGTGACGGCGGCGGTCGGCGCGGCCGTCGCGGTGCCGCTGGTGGGGGCGGCGGCGGAGCACGTCCGGCAGAAGGTCGACCGGGCCGAGCTGGCCGCCCGGGTGACGGGGCGTCAGCACCAGGTCTGGCTGCTGGACGGGGCGGTGCTGGGCCGGCTGGGCATCCTGCTGGGCGCGCTGCTGGTGTTCGGGCTGCTGTACCAGGTGCTGCCGATCGCCCGGACCGGCCAGACCTTCGGCAAGCGGCTGGCCCGGGTCCGGGTGGTCGCGGCGGGCGGCAGCCGTCCGCCCGGGTTCGGCCGCTCGCTGCTGCGCTGGCCGCTGCGCGGGCTGGGCACCCTGCTGTTGCTGCTGGGCCCGCTCGCGGCGCTGCTGGACCGGCCCGCGCGGCGCGGCTGGCACGACCGGCTGGCCCGGACCAGGGTGGTCAGGGCCGAGCGCGGCTGAGCCGAGGGTCCGTCAGGGCGCCGTCGGCGCCCCGCACGCACCCGAAAATCCGCAAAACGGACAGAAACGGTCGAATGTCCGCACATCGTGGTATGTGCGATGTTCTACTCGCCGTATGAGCAGCTACGACCCCTCTGGTAACGAGCCGGGGGAGGGCGACAAGCCGTCCTTCGACAAGCAGCCCCCGTCGTCGGGCAGCCCCTACGACGCCCCGCCCGGCTACGGCGGCCAGTACGGTGCTCCGCCCGGGCCGGACTCCCCTTACGGCGCCCCGCCGCCGCCCGCCGACCCCGGCCGGCCGCCGTACGGCTCGTCCTACGGTTCGCCGTACGGCGCGCCCGGATCGGGCCCGGTCCCCGGGATGCCCGCGCTCGGCGGCTGGGGCGCTCGGATCGTCGCCCGGCTGGTCGACTGGATCATGGTGCAGGCGATCGCCGTCGTGCTGCTGCTCCCGTTCGCCAGCTTCGACAAGCAGGACGGCTGGGTCGGCTCGGCCTGGCTCGGCTACGCGTTCTACCTGGTCTACGAGGGCCTGATGCTCAGCCGCGACGGCCAGACCCTCGGCAAGAAGCTGATGAAGATCCGGGTCGCCATGCTCGCCGACGGCTCCGCCCCCACCCCGGGCGCCGCCTGGACCCGCGCCGCGGTCTTCGTCGCTCCCGCCCTGGTCTGCTGCGGCGGCCTCTGGTGGCCCGTCGACGGCCTGTTCGGCGTCTTCGACAAGCCCTACCGCCAGTGCATCCACGACAAGGGCGCGAAGACCGTGGTGGTCTCCACCGCTTGACGCGCCGTCACCGGCCCGCCGACGTGCTGGGCCCCGGGCCCGCAGCAGCGATCGACCTGCCGCGGACCCGGGAGTGCGTCGTTCCGCCGACCGTTAGCGGGACTGCTGCGCGTACGCGGGCTGCCGGGCGGGCTCCGCGCCGGGGCCCGGGCGTCCCGCGAAGGCGTGCGGCTCGGGGGAGGAGAAGTGGCGGCGGGCCGTGACGGAGGCCAGCAGCACGGTGGAGAGCGTCCCGAGCGCGACGGCGAAGGCCACCAGCACCGCGATCCGCCACACCCCCGTCTCCCCCGACACCGCCAGCAGCGCCACCGCGGCGCCCGCCGCGATCAGCGCCCCCGCGGCCAACTGCCCGGCCCCGGGCCGGTTCCCGCCCCTCGACCAGGCGGAACGGGACGCGGCCACCCGGGAGGCGGCGGCACTGGACACGGCGGCAAGGCGCGGCATGGCGGTCGACCCTTCGCGCGGGCGGAACGGCGGGCGGGTGGAACGGAACAGCGGGCGGTACGAACAGGCAGGACGAACGGGTGCGGTACGAGTACGGCACGGGTGCGGAGCGAACGGCGGGCGCGGCACGAGGCCCGCGCGCGGGGTCGTCCCGACCCGGGTCCGGTCCGGTAAGTACAGCCTAACCCCAGGGAGTTGACCTACTCGGGGGCACGGGGGGGCGCACGGGCTCACACGGCGGCAGTGCGGGATCGCGCCCACCGCTCCCCGCGCGACCGATAGCGTGCGGACGGACAGCACCGGAACGGCGACCGCCCGTCCCCCGCCGTCCCCGCCCGTCTCCGATCCCGCCGGGAGCCGCCGTGACCGTCCCCGCCGACTGGCCCGCCACCGCCGAGGCCGCCCGCGCCGAACAGGAGCGCCTGCGCCCGCTGGTCGTCCCCGAGGGGCCCGAACCCCCGCGCCGCCCCGGCACCCTGATCGCCGGCGTGGACGTCGCCTACGACGACGAACGCGACGTCGTCGCCGCCGCGGCCGTCCTCCTCGACTACAGCACCCTCGACGTCGTCGAACAGGCCACCGCCGTCGGCCGGGTCGCCTTCCCCTACCTCCCCGGCCTGCTCGCCTTCCGCGAACTCCCCGCCGTCCTGGACGCCCTCTCCCGCCTCACCCGCACCCCCGACCTCGTCGTCTGCGACGGCTACGGCCTCGCCCACCCCCGCCGCCTCGGCCTCGCCAGCCACCTCGGCGTCCACACCGGCCTCCCCACCCTCGGCGTCGCCAAGAACCCCTTCGCTTTCACCCACGAGCCCCCCGGCGACCACCGCGGCGACTGGACCCCCCTCCTCGACGGCCCCGAAACCGTCGGCCGCGCCCTCCGCACCCGCCAGGGCGTCAAACCCGTCTACCTCTCCACCGGCCACCGCATCGGTCTCCCCGAAGCCACCGCCGTCACCCTCGCCCTCACCCCCTCCTACCGCCTCCCCGAAACCACCCGCCGCGCCGACACCCTCTGCCGCCAGGCCCTCGCCGCCACCTGACCCCACCCCGACCCCCGGTGCCCGTTCTGACGGACCGTTCCATGTGTTAGACATATGGGTTGGAGCCAACTTTCCAACGGGCCCCGGACGGTCGAGCGGGCGGTCGAGCGGGCAAGCAGGTACGGGGGAGGTACGAAAACATGAGCACGAGTGGCAAGGGCTACCAGGTAGAGGTCGACAGCCTGCGCGCGTTCGCGGCGCAGGTGCGCAACCTGCTCAAGGAGTTCGAGGAGGGCGCGGGCAGCCAGAAGGTCTACGGCTCGACCGGGCTGGGAGCCAACGCCTTCGGGACGTTTCCCGATGCACGTGCGTTGTACGCAAAGTACAGCGACATGCGTGTCGGGCTGAGCCAGTTCCTGGATCAGCTCCAACAGGCGATCGACTACGCGCAGCAGAACGCGGACCACACCGCGACGAACTACGAGGAGCAGGAAGCGGCAACCAGCAAGCACCTGACGCTGGCTGGCGACGGTTGGTCCTCGACTTGGGACAAGGCATCCCTTGACCGGGCGAACACTGTCAAGAACCAGGCTGCAGGTGTCACGACGGCTCCGGCGAAGGTGACCGACGCGACGAGGCCGCAGTGGTGATGATCCGTAAAACCGAGGCGCTGGGCGGCGGGTGCGGCGCTGCCCGTCGGAGGAGGCAGTCGTGAACGATTTCAGCCACATGAGTCACGGCGATCTGCGAGCGATGGTCCAGTCGCTCGACTCAGGAGCGGTCATGGCCGCTGCGGACCCCTGGCGTCGTGCCACCGAGACACTGAAGCAGATCCGCACGGCACTGAACACTGCGGCTGCTGACACGACAGGCTCGTGGCAGGGGGCGACCAGCAACGCGTTCTACTCGCACATGACGGAGTTGGCGAGCTCGGTCAACAACCTGGCCGCCTACTCGAATGATGCCGCCGGCGCGTTGCAGATGATGTCCGAGGCAATCGACAAGGCCAAGCACGACATGCCCGAGGAGCCCGGCTTCTGGGACAAGGCGGGTGACGCGTTCAGCGATGCCGCGCAGGAGTCAGTCGGTATCAGCAATGAAGACACCCGCACGTCCATCACCGACTCGCGTAAGCAGGAAGCGGTCGCGGTGATGCAGACACTGGCTGCGAGCTACCGTGCCACCACCAATTACCTGAAGGTGCCCGGTGGTACCGGCGTTGAAGATCCGCGACAGCTGACTCCGCCCGACAACGGTGGCACAGCTGCCTTGGGCGCCCTGATCGCAGGCATCGGCTCCGGGCTGGTGCAGACCAGCTCGGTCATGAGTACCTCCGGGACGACGGCCCCCCGGCAGCGGTCGGTGAGCAGCTCGACTCCGAAGGCACCGAAGACGCAGCAGGCTGTGATCCGGCCGACCGACGCGGGTATCTCGGGTGGGACGGCCAACGCCCTTCCGCAGCCCAAGAGTCCGGGCACCGGCATCGACGGTGTCCAGGGCGGCACCCTGGTGCGCGGTGGCGGCGGGACGATCGGCAGCACCGGCGGAGCCGGCGGAGTGCATGGCCCGACCGGGACCGGTGGGTTCGGCACGGTCGGTGGCACCGGCGCCGGTTCGATCGGCCACGGCGGGACGGGCCTGGTCGGCGGCACCGGGATCGGCAACAGCCGCGCGGGCTTCAGTGGCAACAGCGTGTCCAAGGCCGGGACGTTCGGTTCCGGTGGCATGGGCGGCGCGAACGAGGGCCTGGGCCGTGGTTCGGGTGCCGGTGGCGCCGGTGCCAACGGCGGTGCGGGCGGTGCCGGTGGACGTGCCGGCCGGGGCCTGACCGGCAAGGCCGGTGGCGTGATCGGCGAGTCCACCCAGTCCGCCGGTGGCGGACGGGCGTTCAGCGAGGGCGGGTCGGGCATCGGCCGCAGCCGCCCCGGCCAGGCGGCGGGCGCGGGTCAGGCCGGCGGTCCCGGCCAGGCGGGCGGTGCGCAGGGTGGCGGCATGGGCGGCCACGGCCAGGCGGGCAAGAAGAACAAGAAGCAGGGCAAGGACCGCCCCGACTACCTCGTCGAGGATGAGGAAACCTGGGCGTCCGGGAACCACGTCAACCCGAACGTGGTGGAATGACGTTCGGCCAGTAGAACAGTCGAACAAGACCGGCCGTCCCGCAGATCCGATGGTCTGCGGGACGGCCGCTTCAACGAGTGGGGTGACGAGGCTTGACGACCAGCCGATCCGTGCGCGGTCTGGCCGCGCTCGCTGCGGGGGCTCTGCTGTGGGGCCTCAGCGCCGGGCCCGCCGCCGCGGACAGCAACCGCGACGCGCAGTGGGTGCTGAAGAACTACGGCATGGCCGAGCGGGTTTGGCCGATCAGCCAGGGTGACGGTGTGATCGTCGCTGTCATCGACGGCGGCGTGGACCCCAACCACCCCGACCTGGTCGGGCAGGTTCTTCCCGGAGCCGATTTCTCGGGAGGCAACACGGACGGACGGGTTCCCGACGGCGCCCACGGGACTGCCATGGCGAGCGACATCGCCGCACACGGGCACGGTGACAACGCGGGCGTGATGGGGCTGGCCCCGAAGGCCAAAATCCTTCCGGTGAAAATTGCCCTCGGAAAGACGACGATCGAAGGCAAGGTTCTCGACGGCAGTCTTGTCGGCAAGGCTATTCGCTACTCCGTCGATCACGGGGCCAAAGTGATCAACATGTCCTTCGTCGGCGGCAGTTCTGTAGACGACGGCTATCGGACAGCGGTCGAGTACGCCATTCAGAAGGACGTTGTCCTGGTCGCCGGTGCAGGCAACTTCGGTAACAACCTGATCGAGTACCCGGCTGCTTTCCCTGGAGTCGTGGTCGCTTCGGGTATCACCGAGACCGGTGACATGTGGCCCAAGTCGAATACTGGGCCTCAGGTGACCCTGGCCGCGCCTGCTGAAAACATCCGCAATGCGGACCTGAACAACATGTACGGGACCGGCAGCGGTACCTCCGACTCGGCGGCCTTTGTCTCTGGCATCGCCGCCCTTGTCCGCGCCAAGTATCCGAATTTGTCGGCCGGTCAGGTCATCAACCGGATGATCAAGAGCGCCGTGCAGCCCAAGGACAAGGGGACATTCCCGAACGACAACTACGGCTACGGCATCGTCTCCGCCGCTGGCTCGCTCGCCGCCAACCCGGCCGTCGACAACGGGCCGAAGGAGAACCCGCTGCTGAACCGGCCGGAGCCGAACGGGGTGACGGCGCCGAGTGCTGCCGCCGATCCGGCCAAGACGCCGGCTGCCGGTGGGGCCAACTCGCCGCAGGCGAGCAGTGATTCGGGGAGCAGTAGCGGCATGCTGGTGGCGGTCGGCGGGGGCATCCTCGGTGTGCTCGTCGTCGTGCTGATCGTCGTGCTGGTGCGCCGCTCGAAGAAGGGCGGCAACGGCGGCGGGCCCGGCGGTCCCGCAGGTGGCCCCGGGGCGCCGGGCGGGTACGGGCAGCAGCCTCCGCCCGGGTACGGGCAGCCGCAGCAGCAGCCGCCCGCGGGCTACCCGCAGCAGCAGTACCCGCCGCAGGGGCAGTACCCGCCGCCGCAGCCGCCGGCCGGGGGGAACCCGTACCAGCGATAGATGGGCGGCTGACGGCCCCCCACGGGTGGATCGCCCGTGGGGGGCCGTTCGCGTGCCAGGAGGGCGGGACACGCCCACGGACGGGCGTAGGTGCTGGTGGGGGGTGGGGCGGGTGGGATAGGAGATGGCGGGTCGGTCGTCGTCGAAAGGTGCGGAGGGCGGTTCTCGTGGTGCGGTGGAAGCGTGCGGTGCTGGGGCTGGTCGTGGTGGTCGCGGCGGTCGGCGGGACGGCGGGGACGGCCTCGGCGGAGGGGGTGACGACCGCGGAGCAGTCGGCGGCGTGCTCGAAGGTGCTGGGGGCGCTGTTCCCGGGGCTGGTGCCGACGTCGGTGGTGTGCAAGGTGAACGCGGCCGGGCAGACGGGCTGATCGAGGCCGTGGGGTCGGTGGTATGACGGAGGATCAGGAGTGCTACGCGTGTGCGCGGGAGGCCGGGTTCGCGGGGCTGCCGCCCCGTGAGCGGATCGCGGCGGACGCCCACTGGCGGGTCGTGCACGCGGTGGACTGCGCACTGCCGGGGTGGCTGGTGCTGCTGCCCCGGCGGCACCTGGAGTCGATGGCGGAGCTGACGGACGCCGAGGCGGCGTCGCTGGGGGTGTGGCAGGTCCGGCTGGCGCGGGCGCTGGAGGCGGTGACGGGGTGCGCGAAGGCGTACGTCGCGCAGTTCGGCGAGGCGCCGGGGTTCCGGCACGTGCACTTCCACGTGGTGCCGCGGGACGCGGGGCTGCCGGTGGAGCTGCGCGGCCCGCGGGTGTTCGGCCTCCTGAAAGCGGGGGCGGACGCGGTGCCGGCGGACCGGATGGACGAACTCGCCACCCGGCTCGCCGCCGCCCTGGGCGCCCCGACCACCCCGACCACCCCGGCCGCTTCGGAGGCCGCACCCCCGGCCGCCCCGGCCGCCCCAGCCGCTCCGGAGGCCGCACCCCCGGCGGCCCCGGAGCACCCCTGAGGGGTCAACTCGCGGTCGTCCAGGGCGCCTTGCCCATCAGGGCCTTGACGTTGGCGACGTACGACGGGTTCGGGATCACCGAGACGCCGACGGCGGCGCCGGTCGCCGGGTCGGTGGTGACGGTGTAGTGGACGTTGCCCGCGCCCGCGTTGTACGCGGCGATGACCAGGTCGAGCAGCGGGGTCTTGCCGCTGACCGGGTCGGGGGAGAGGTCGTACTTGCCGTCGAAGCAGGAGTCGCCGTAGTAGGCGACCAGCCAGTCCAGGTACTGGGTGCCGATCGTGACGTTGCCGGCGAGGGTGTTGACGTCCGAGTTGGTGCCGTACTTGTTGTTCATGGTGGTGGCGGTGCCCGGCATGATCTGCATGGTGCCGATGCCGCCGTCGCAGGCCTTGATCGCCGACTGCCAGCCGCTCTCCTGCCAGGCGATGGCCTTGACCAGGGCGAGCGGCAGCGGCGGCAGGGTGTCGCTGGTGCGCCCGCCGGAGGGGGAGCTGAGGGTGAAGGTGCGGGTGGTGCCGGCGGCGGTGGTGAGCGCGGCGGAGACGTCCGCCTTCGGCAGGTTGGTACCGGTGTAGGACGGCTGGCAGCCGCTCTGCAGCGGCGGGGTGTGCGGCGGGACGGCCGGCGGCGGGGGCGCGACCGGGCCGGCCTTGGCGACCGGGGCGGGGGCGGCGGTCGGCGGTCGGGTCGCGGCGCGGGTCGGCGTGACGCTGCGCGAGGGCTTCGCGGACGGGCTCGCCGAGGCACTCGGGGAGGCGTCGGCGGACGGCGTCGCGGCGGGCGAGGCGCTGCCGCTCGGCTCGGCGGACGGCAGGGAGGCGGCGGTCGGCGCGGCCGCCGCGGCGCCGTCGCCGGACGGCTTCGGCTTCCCGGCGCAACCGGCCACCGGGGTCAGGACGGTGGCGGCCGCGAGCAGGCAGAGCGCGGTGCGCACCGGAGTGCGGATGGTCATGATCCCCCCGTGGGTCTACGGGCGCCCGGACCGGATGGGGCCGGCCCGGCCGCGAGTACGGAGCATGCTACGCCCAGGAACGACCCGGCCCGCGCGGGCCCCCGCCGGACCCGCCGGGGCCGGGCTGGCGGGATCTCGATGCCGGATGACGGTCCTGCCCCTGGCCGGTCGGCGGGGGCCCGCGCCATCCTGAATCCATGATCACTCCTGACACCAAGGACTGGACCTGGGTCCTCGAACGTCCCTGCGCCGACTGCGGCCTGGACACCCCCGCCGTCGCATTCGCCGAGGTCCCGGGCCTGCTCCGGGCCAACGCGGCGGCCTGGACGGAGCTGCTGGCGGGCGACCGCGCGGCGCTGGCCGAGCGGCCGGGCCCGGAGGTGTGGTCGGACCTCGAGTACGCCTGCCACGTTCGGGACGTGTTCCGGCTGGGCGAGGTGCGGCTGAAGCTGATGCTGACCGAGGACGCCCCGGTGTTCGCCAACTGGGACCAGGACGCGACCGCCGTCGCGGAGCGCTACGGGGAGCAGGACCCGGCCGCGGTGGCGGTCGAACTCGCCGCCGCGGCCGAGCGGTTCGCCGCCGCCCTGGCGGGCGTGACGCCCGCCGAGCAGGAGCGCACCGGCACCCGCAGCGACGGCGCCCGGTTCACCGTCGCCTCCTTCGCGCGGTACCTGCTGCACGACCCGGTGCACCACCGCTTCGACGTCACCGGGAAGCAGCACGGGGCTAGTTGACGAACTGTCAGAGATCGGCGGGAAGCCAGGCGGGCAGGCCGTGCGGGGCGGCCTCGGCGAGCACCCGCTCCGGCTCCGCGCCCAGCCGGGCGGTGAGCAGGAAGCGGTGCTCGGCGCCGACCCGGCGCGGCTCCAGGGCCAGGTGGACGAACGGCGCGGCCGGGTCGGAGGCGGCCGCCAGACGCGCCAACTCGCCCTCCACGGAACGCCATTCGGCGGCGGGCACGTACTGCCGCATGATCGAGTGCCAGACCACGGTGAGGGTGCCCCCGGCGGTGGCGGCCCCGCGCAGGAACTCGGCCGCGCCGACCGCCTCGACCGGGGCGGGGGTGCGGGCGGCCAGCTCCAGCGCGCCGTTCAGCCGCTCCACCCGGGGGAGCTGGTCGGCCCACACGTAGGCGCGCAGCGCGAGCGCGCCCTCGGCGGAGCGCGGGTCGATCGGCGTGGGGTCGCAGCCGTGCCGCTCCACCACCCGCTGCTCGGGCGCCCCGCGCAGCCAGGCGGGCGGCTCGTCCCGCCAGGCGTCGGCGAGCACCACGGGGGAGTCCGCCGGGCCGTACGAGAAGCCGGGGGCGGTGCAGCGGAACCGGTCCGCGAGCAGGTTGAGTCCGGCGCTGGAGCCGAGTTCGTACAGCCGGACGGGGAGCGCGGCGGACTCCGCGCCGGGGGCGGCCAGTTGCCGCTGGGCCCAGGCGAGGCCGGTGAGCAGCAGGTTGGCCCGGCCGACCTCGTTGGTCTGCGGCGGCCGGGTCAGCCACTCGCGGACGAACGGCAGGTGGGCCGCCACCGCGTCCCGGAAGGCCGGCCAGGGTGCGTCCGGGTCGGCGGGGTCGAACTGCCCGCCGACGCTGGGGTAGTGCGCGGCGAGCGCCGGGGCCCGGCCGGACAGCACCAGGGCGTGGACGGCGCCGAGCAGGCGCAGCGCGACGGCGTCCGGCCCGGGGGCGTCCTCGCGGCCGGCGATCGCCGCGGCGCACGGCCCGCCGTCGGCGAGGTCCGCGGCGGCCCGGCGCAGCAGCGCGGCGGACAGCGGTGAGCCCAGTTCGGCGCAGGCCGCGGCCTGGTGGTGGAACATGGCCACGGCGTGGTCCAGCGACATCCGTGATCTCCGTCCTCGATGATCAACCGATCGACTGGACGCCATCCTTCGCCGCCCCGACCGGTGCCGATAGCCCGCCCCGCGGTGATCTCGCTCACGGGTCGTCACGGACCGGGCTGCGGACGACCGTCCCGGCCGAGGGCGCCGCGGGCGCGACCGGGCGCCCGGGCGGGTGGAGGGCCGTGGAGGGCGGCTGCGGCGACCCGGGGGCGTGCGGAGCCGGACGCGCGCCGGGCCGGAGGCGGTGGAGCGGCCCCCGGCGGGGCCGCCGGGCGCTCACAGGTCGGTGACGCGCCGCCGGTGGGTCTGCCGCAGCTGGCTGGTGATGTTGGCGGTGTCGCCGCCGACCACGTCGGCGATCTCGGGGGTGGCGAGGCCGACCACGTAGTGCAGGATCGCCAGGTCCTCCTCGGCGTCCACCTCGGGGTGCAGGCCGTCGGCGCCGGCCGCCGCGTGCTGCTCGGTGACGGTGTCGCGGAGGATCTGCCAGGCCGCGGCGGCCGGGTTGGGGCTCTCCAGCACGGTCGGCCAGACCCGGGCCAGCGCGTGCAGGGCGAGCCGGACCACCCGGTGGGCGGCCCCGGGCTCCTCGAACCAGACCCGGGCGTAGCTCCGGTAACGGGGCTCGTGCAGCTCGCAGAAGGCGGCGAACTCGACCGACACGTGCGGGAGTTCGGCGGACAGATCGGTGAAGGCCGAGCCTGCGGCCGGGACATGACGATCAGTCACCTCAGCTGCCTCTCGATCTGATTCCGGACGGGGAGCGTCAGCGCTCACTGTAGGCCCTCGGGCGGGTGCTGTGGGTGACAAGTCTGCTGAGATGCCCGGCGCGGGACCCGAATCGGGCCGTTGTGTGACGCCACGTCAGCAAACCGCGCCCGGCGGATGCAGCTGCGAGTGCATCGCACCTGGTCAGAGGTGGTACATCGGCAGTGGCTGCAAGGCAGTCGGTGTGCCACCGTAAGCCCTATGGGTGAACAAGGACTTGGCGACAGGACTCACCTCCACGGGCGAATCCCGGGCCACGGGCATGACCACCATCACACACCTGACCTGCCGCACCGGCACGGCCACGAGCCCCACGGGCACCACCACCCGCACGGCGGCACCCCCGCCCCCGGAGCGGCCGCCGGGCACGGCCACCACCACGAGCCCTACCAGCCCCATCAGCACCATGAGCACGAGCACGAGCACGAGCACGACCACGAGCACGGCCGCGCCGGGAGTCTCACGCACCGTCTGGCCCACCTGCTGCGCCCGCACACACACGACGCCGCCGACCGGATCGACGCGGAGCTGGAGTCCTCCGCCGAGGGCCTGCGCGCGCTCTGGACCTCGCTGTTGGTGCTGGGCGCCACGGCCGCCGCGCAGGCGGTGATCGCGGCGCTGTCCGGCTCGGTCGCGCTGCTCGGCGACACCGTGCACAACTTCGCGGACGCGCTGACGGCCGTCCCGCTGGGCGTGGCGTTCCTGCTGGGCCGGCGGGCGGCGAACCGCAGCTACACCTACGGGTACGGCCGGGCCGAGGACCTGGCGGGCGTCGCGGTGGTGCTGGCGGTGGCGGCGTCCTCGCTGGTCGCGGCCTGGACGGCGGTGGACCGGCTGCTGCACCCGCAGCCGGTGGGGCACCTGTGGGCGGTGGCCGCGGCGGCCCTCGCGGGGTGCGCGGGCAACGAGTGGGTGGCCCGCCACCGGATCGCCACCGGTCGGCGGATCGGGTCGGCGGCGCTGGTCGCGGACGGCCTGCACGCCCGCACCGACGGGCTGACCTCGCTGGCGGTGCTGCTCGGCGCCGGCGGCAGCGCGCTGGGCTGGCGGTACGCCGACCCGGTGGTCGGGCTGCTGATCACGGCGGCGATCCTGCTGGTGCTGCGCGGCTCGGTGCGCGAGGTGGGCCGGCGGCTGATGGACGCGGTGGACCCGGCGCTGGTGGCCGCAGCCGAGCGCGAACTCGCCGCGGTGGACGGGGTGCGCGGCGTCGGGGCGGTCCGGATGCGCTGGATCGGCCACGCGCTGCGCGCCGAGGCGGAGGTGGTGGTGGACCGCACGCTCACCGTGGTGGCGGGCCACCGGATCGCGGTGGCCGCCGAGCAGGCCCTGGTGCGCGCGGTGCCCCGCCTGCTGGCCGCCACCGTGCATGTCGACCACTCCCCGCCCGAGCCGGTCTGACCGACCGTCAGAACCGTTGCCGTGCAGGCCCGGTGGGCCCCGCCGCACCGGCCATGCCCGGGCCGGTGCGGCGGGCGCGCCGGGCGCCGAGATCTGACGCAACGTCAGAAAGCCCGCCAGGGAGGCGCCTGGGCCTCCTGGCGGGCACCGGAAAGCCGTCAGTGGGGGTGGAGCGGGGGAGCGGGCGTCAGCGGTCCTCGGGCCCGCCGGCGGGCCAGCGGTCCGCGAGCCGTCCGACCCGGGCGGCGGCCTCGGCCGCGGCCCGCGCCACGGCCTCGGCGGCCGCCCGCGCGGCGGCGCCCTCGGCGGCGCGGGCCGCGGCCGCCACGCTGTCGGGTTCGCGCCGGACCTGCTCGGGGATGTTCGCGGCGGCCCGGACCCGGCCGGTCTCCTCGGCGGCCTCGCGGGCGGCCAGGTAGGCCTGCACGGCGGCGATCCCGTAGACGGGCTGGATCAGCTGGTGGCCCTTGAAGAAGGGGCGGGCGGGGGCGAAGCCGGCGGCGGCCACCAGTTCGCGGATCTCGGTTATCTCTTCCTCGCTGCGCGCCGTGAAACGGACTTCCCAGCCCTTCTTGTACGCACGTCCGTCCTCCCCGCCGCGTCGGGCGGGGTCCGGTTGGCGAACGTATCCGGGCAGGCGGCCGAGGCGCAGTCTGGCAGCACGCTGGGTGGATGACTCGTCGCGGGGCATGAGCCCGATGGTAGGCAATTCGCGGTGCTCCCCGACGCCAGGGGTGGTTGCGCTGGGTGTGTGCTCGGTCACGGCGGGTGTGATCGCGCAGTTCAACGGCCGGGCCTCGGTCGGGTCGCAATGCTGTGTCGATCCGATGAAAATCGGATACTAGAAAACAAGTCCGATCTATTACGGCAAGGGAGTGAACGCCCGATACGCCGAATGAGTGAGGGTATGGGGACTTTAGTGCGGAGCAGTCCCGGTTTGACGACGGTTGGGTAACAGGTCGTCAGGTCGTGCGTCGACTGTCGGTCCCGCGGGGGAGTGTGAGGGCCATGAGCTACCAGATTCCGCAGCAGCCCGCCTCCCTCGAAGAACTCGCCCGGCTCCAGCAGAACGTGGTGACGGCCAGTCAGCTCCGGGCCCGGGGTGTGCCGGCCCGCCTGGTGAGCGAGCACTGCCGCAGCGGCGGGCCCTGGCAGCGGCTGCTGCCCCGGGTCTACCTGCTGCAGGACGGCGCGCCGACCCCGGAGCAGCGGATGTGGGCGGCGCTGCTGTACGCCGCGCAGAACGGGCGGGCGGAGGGCGGCCGGGAGGGCGCGGTGATCACCGGCGCGGCGGCGCTCGCGCTGTACGGCTTCGTGTCGATGCCGCGGCTGCCCGCGGTCCGCGGGGTGGAGGTGCTGGTGCCCCGGCAGCGCCGGCTGCGGGACGCCGGGCAGGTCCGGATCCGGCGCACCGAGCGGCAGTTGGAGGCCCGGTCGGTGCACGGCCTGGCGGTCGCCCCGGTGGCCCGGGCGGTGGCGGACGCGATCCGCGAGTGGACCGAGCAGGGCGCCTTCGAGAGCGGGCAGGTCGGCCCGGGCCTGCTCCGGGCGGTGCTGCGCGAGGCGGTGGCGGGGCGGGCGGGCGGCTGCCCGGTGGCCGACCTGCTGGTCGAGCTGGCCGCGGCGGAACTGCTGGCGGAGCCGCGGGTGCGCGCGGCGGTGGACGAACTGCTGGCCGGGCAGCGGGAGTCGGCGCTGGCCCGGGTGCTGGAGCTGGTGGTGGAGCTGGGGCTGCCGCTGCCGCTGACCGGCCCCGAGCTGCGGATGCGCGGCGGCACGTACATCGCGGTGCCGGACCTGTACTGGCCGGAGGCGGCGGTCGCGGTGGAGGTCGACCCCGAACTGCGCTGCGTCAGCGAGGGCGAGGCCGCCTGGGTGCGCGGCGGCCAGCACCGGATGGAGTACCTGGGCGTCCGGGTGGTGTACGTCGGCTCGTCCCGCCTCGCCGCCGAACGGGAGGCGGTCGGCGAGGAGTTGGCGCGGGCGTACGAGCTCGGCGGCGAGGACGTGGTGGAGCTGCTGGCCACCGAGCGCTGAACGGACCGGAGTTGACGGTGCGTCAACTCCGGACGACCGGGGTGCCGGTGAGTTCGACGCCGGCCGCGCGCAGGTCCGCCAGTGCGGTCGCGGTGGTGGCGGGAGCCACGCCGGCGGTCAGGTCGAGCAGGACGCGGGTGGCGAAGCCCTCGCGCGCGGCGTCCAGGGCGGTCGCCCGGACGCAGTGGTCGGTGGCGATGCCGACCACGTCGACCTCGGTGACCCGGCGCTCGCGCAGCCAGGCGGCCAGCGTGCCGCCGTGCTCGTCGAAGCCCTCGAAGCCGCTGTAGGCGGCGGCGTGCGCGCCCTTGGAGAACACCGCCTCGACGGCGCCGGAGGTCACCGAGGGGGCGAAGTTGGGGTGGAAGCCCACGCCCTCGGTGCCGGCCACGCAGTGCGCGGGCCAGGAGTGCACGTAGTCCGGCTCGGCGGCGAAGTGCGCGCCCGGGTCGATGTGGTGGTCGCGGGTGGCGACGATGTGGGCGTAGCCGGGGGCGGCGTCGGCGATCAGGTCGGTGATCGCGGCCGCGACCTCGGCCCCGCCGGCGACGGGCAGGCTGCCGCCCTCGCAGAAGTCGTTCTGCACGTCGACGACGATCAGGGCCCGGTGCATGGCTGGCTTCTCTCTCGGGATCGGGGTGTCGGGGAGGTCCGGGGCGGGCCCGGACGGGTACGGCGCTTGGCACTCTAGGCAGTGCCGCGCGGCGGCGGAAGGGTCGCCGCGCGCGGACCCGCGCCGGGGCGCCGTTCGGGGCTCAGCCCGCGTACCGCTCGGTGGTGAGGACCGCCTCGCCGCGGGAGAGCTGGGTGGCCGACAGCGGGAGCGCGGCGCGGGCCCGCAGGTGCCGGTCGCGGGCGGCGGCCAGCGGCTCGCGGCCGACCACCTCGCCGCCGGTGATCAGCGGGACGTGCAGCAGGTGCGGCTCCAGTTCGGCGGGCACCGGCCCGGTCCCGACCACCTCGGCCTCGGCGACGCCGTCCCGGTCGGGGCGGCGGGCGGCCCACTTGCGGCCGCCGACGCTGCTCTTGCCGCCGGCCGAGCGCTTGGCGACCGGGACGAGCTCGCCGCCGGGGACGGACTCCCGGGCGACCAGCTTGTAGACCATCGCGCAGGTCGGGTGGCCGCTGCCGGTGACCAGGCTGGTGCCGACGCCGTAGCCGTCGACGGGGGCGGCGGCCAGCGCGGCGATGGCGTACTCGTCCAGGTCCGAGGTGACGATGATCTTCGTGCCGGTGGCGCCGAGCTCGTCGAGCTGGCGGCGGACCCGGTGGGCCAGCAGGGTCAGGTCGCCGGAGTCGATCCGGACGGCGCCGAGCTCGGGCCCGGCCACCTCGACGGCGGTGCGGACGGCCTCGTTCAGGTCGTAGGTGTCGACCAGCAGGGTGGTGCCGCGGCCCATCGAGTCGATCTGCGCGGTGAAGGCGTCCTTCTCGCTGTCGTGCAGCAGGGTGAAGGCGTGCGCGGCGGTGCCGGTGGTGGGGATGCCGTGGGTGAAGCCGGCCTCCAGGTCCGAGGTGGCGGAGAAGCCGGCCAGGTAGGCGGCCCGGGCGGCGGCGACGGCGGCCTGCTCGTGGGCGCGCCGGGCGCCCATCTCGATCACCGGGCGGTCGCCGGCGGCGGCGGTCATCCGGGAGGCGGCGGCGGCGATCGCCGAGTCGAAGTTGAGGATCGACAGGATCACCGTCTCCAGGATCACCGCCTCGGCGAAGCTGCCCTCGACGGTCAGCAGCGGCGAGCCGGGGAAGTACACCTCGCCCTCCGGGTAGCCGTGCACGTCGCCGGTGAAGCGGTAGTCGGCGAGGAAGCGCAGGGTGTCCTCGTCGACCACCCGCTGGTCGGCCAGCCAGTCCAGCTGCGGGGTGGTGAAGCGGAAGTTCTCGACGGCGTCCAGCACCCGGCCGGTGCCGGCCAGCACGCCGTAGCGGCGGCCGTCGGGCAGGCGGCGGGTGAACACCTCGAACACGGATCGGCGGTGGGCGGCGCCGCTGCGCAGCGCGGCCTGCAGCATGGTGAGCTCGTAGCGGTCGGTGAGCAGCGCGGAGCTGCGGTGCGCGGTGATGGCGTCCATGAGGATGATGCTACTACCACTTAGCGTCAGTTTGACGATTTCTCTCGCCGGACGTTCCCCGAGTATCGCGCCGGACCGTCCCGGCGGGTGCTCCGGCGACCCTGATTCGCTCCGGCGTCCCTCGGATGGAAGCATGGGAGGCGGGGGAGTGCCGAGGTCGACGAGGAGAGACGGACTGTGAGTGTCGCGCCGGTGGAGGTCGAGCGCCCGGAGGTGGAGGGGCTTCCGGTCGTGGAGCCGGACACCCCCTGGGTCACCATCGTCCACAACGACCCGGTCAACCTGATGAGCTACGTGCAGCACGTCTTCCAGAGCTACTTCGGCTACCCGAAGGACAAGGCGCGCCAGCTCATGATGGACGTGCACACCAAGGGGCGGGCGGTGGTCTCCAGCGGCACCCGCGAGGAGATGGAGCGCGACGTGCAGGCGATGCACGGCTACGGCCTGTGGGCCACCCTGCAGCACGACTGACGGCCCGTCACCCACCCACCACGAGGGACTGATCCGAAACACATGGCCGGTTTGTTCGAGAGTGTCGGAAGCGGCGGCGCGGCGATCGCGCTGGACGAGTTCGAGGCGTCCATCCTGCGCTCGCTGGAAGTGCAGCTGCTGGAGCTGATCGGCCCGCCGCCGGGCGGGGTGAGCGAGGACCCGCTGGCCGCGCTGTTCGCCGAGGGCCCGAGCGAGGCCCCCGAGGACCCCGCGCTGCTGCGCCTGTTCCCGGACGCGTACGGCGGCCCGGGCGCGGCCGAGGACCCGCGCACCGCCGAGCGGTCCGCCGAGTTCCGCCGCTACACCGAGCTGGACCTGCGGGCCCGCAAGCGGGACGACGCGCTCGCCGTGGTCCGGGCGCTGGACGCGCTGGGCGGGGCCGGCGGGGTGGTCGAGGTCGGCGTGAAGGAGTTCCCGCACTGGCTGGGCGCGCTGAACGACCTGCGGCTGGCCCTCGGCACCCGGCTGGAGGTCACCGACGACGAGCAGGACCTCTACGAGCTGCCGGAGAGCGACCCGCGCAAGCCGCTGGTGATCGCCTACCTGTGGCTGGGCGCGATGCAGGAGAGCCTGCTGGAGGCGGTCGCGGACTGACCGCCCGCCGAGCTGCCGGTTTCGTTCATATTGTCCGATTCCTCTGGCGACGTTCAGATCTGAGGCGTTCCGGGGCTTTCGCGTGGTTCACTGCTGCCTCCCCGGGAAGACGGGGCCCGCCGGCCGACCGGTCGGCGCGGACCTGGAGGCGAGGCGGAGCGGATGACGCAGGCGACGGGCGGCACCACGGGCGACAGCACCGACCCGGTGCCCGACGAGGAGGGCTACGAGCGCGGCCTGGGCAGCCGGCAGATCCAGATGATCGCCATCGGCGGCGCGATCGGCACCGGCCTGTTCCTCGGCGCCGGCACCGCGATCTCCAAGGCCGGGCCGAGCCTGCTGCTCAGCTACGCGGTGGCCGGCGTGGTGATCTTCGTGATCATGCGGGCGCTCGGCGAACTGCTCACCTACCGCCCGGTGTCGGGCAGCTTCGCCGAGTACGCCCGGGAGTTCCTCGGCCCGTTCGCCGGCTTCGCCACCGGCTGGACGTACTGGCTGTTCTGGGTGGTCACCGGCATGGCCGAGACCACCGCCGCCGCGGTCTACGTCCGGTTCTGGGCCCCCGACATCCCGCAGTGGATCACCGCGCTCGCCTTCCTCCTGCTGCTCTACGCGGCCAACCTGATCTCGGTGAAGCTGTTCGGCGAGATCGAGTTCTGGTTCTCGATGGTCAAGGTCACCGCCATCCTCGGCATGATCCTGATCGGCGTCGGCGTGCTCACCCTCGGCTTCTCGGACGCCGGCGACACCGCCTCGATCACCCACCTGTGGCAGGACGGCGGCTTCTTCCCCAAGGGGATCGGCGCCACCGTGATGACCCTGCAGATCGTCATGTTCGCCTACCTCGGCGTGGAACTGGTCGGCGTCACCGCGGGCGAGAGCGAGAACCCGGAGAAGACCCTGCCGCGGGCCATCAACACCCTGCCGCTGCGGATCGCGCTGTTCTACATCGGCGCCCTGCTGATCATCCTGTCGCTGGTGCCGTGGACCGAGTTCCAGCCCGGCGTCAGCCCGTTCGTCGCCGCCTTCGGGAAGATCGGCATCCCGGCGGCGGCCGGCATCATCAACTTCGTGGTGCTCACCGCCGCGCTCTCCTCCTGCAACTCCGGCATGTACTCCACCGGCCGGATGCTGCGCGACCTGGCGCTGCGCCGGCAGGCCCCCGGGCGGCTCACCCGGCTCAACTCGCACCGCACCCCCGCCGCCGCGATCACCGTCTCCTGCCTGCTGATGGGCGCCGGCGTGCTGCTCAACTACCTCGTCCCGGAACGGGCGTTCCAGTACATCACCTCGATCGCCACCGTCTGCGGCCTGTGGACCTGGGGCGTCATCCTGGCCAGCCAGATCCGCTACCGGACCGCCTGGAAGGCCGGCCGGCTGCCCGCGCCCACCTTCCGCGCGCCCGGCGGCAACTGGAGCCGCTGGCTGGCGCTGGCCTTCCTGGTGCTGGTCGCGGTGCTGATCGCCTTCGACCCGGACGCCCGGATCTCGCTGTACGTCTTCCCCGGCTGGGCGGTCGCCCTGGCGGTCGGCTACGCGGTGCTCAGCCGCCGCGATCCGGGCGCCGTGCACGGCGACCCGCACGCCCACCTCCACGCGGGGGGCGGCAGTTGAGCCCTCGCTATCCTGGCCGCATGCTGACCATCACCCGAGAACTGCGCGACCGGATCGTCGCCCACGCCCGCGCCGACCACCCGGACGAGGCGTGCGGCGTGGTCGCCGGACCGGCCGGTACCGGGCGCCCCGAGCGGTTCGTCCCGATGCTCAACGCGGCCCGCTCGCCCACCTTCTACGAGTTCGACTCCGGCGACCTGCTGAAGCTCTACCGCGAGATGGACGACCGGGACGAGGAGCCGGTGGTGGTCTACCACTCGCACACCGCCACCGAGGCGTACCCGTCCCGCACCGACGTCAGCTACGCCTCCGAGCCGTTCGCCCACTACGTGCTGGTCTCCACCGCCGAGGGCAATGGCGAGCAGGACCCCTACCAGTTCCGCTCGTTCCGCATCGTGGACGGCGTGATCACGGAGGAAGACGTCGAGGTGGTCGAGGGCTACCAGGACTGAGCCCCGCCCCCGGACCGACGGGTCGGCCCGCCGCGCGCCCGCCGCGGCGGGCCGAGGCGTTTTCCCACCCCTCGGAACACTCCGGACCGGATGTCGAGACAAGCATGTCAAAGCGGGGCGGGGAATCTATACGATGAGTCCATGCGTTCCGTCGATGTGAGCAATCAGGCCCCAGGCACCCGCCTCGTGGCGCGCCTGCACGTCGACCTGTGCCGGCTCGCCAGCGCGATCTGTCCCGGCGCCGCCGCGCGCTGACCGGCGACGGCCGGCCCCACCCGAGCAGCACCCCGCCCCGGCGCCCCGGGGTTCCTTCCCCTGCCGCGCCCCGCCCGGCCCGGCATCCCGAAACCACTCCACAGGAGCGCAGCCATGGCCATCGAGGTCCGCATCCCGACCATCCTCCGCACCTACACCGACGGCGCCAAGGCCGTCGACGGCAACGGCGCCGACCTCGGGGAGCTCTTCACCGACCTCGACTCGCGCCACCCCGGCATCGCCGCCCGGCTGCTGGACGGCGGCGAGCTGCGCCGCTTCGTCAACGTCTACCTGAACGACGAGGACGTCCGCTTCCTGGACGGCATCTCCACCGCGCTCTCCGACGGCGACAGCGTCACCATCCTCCCGGCCGTGGCCGGCGGGATGAAGTAATGCGCTACGACAGCCCGATCGAGGCCATCGGCAACACGCCCTTGGTGCGGCTGCCGCGGCTGTCGGCGGCCGTGCCCGGGAACGAGGACGGCCTGGTCACGCTCTGGGCCAAGCTGGAGGACCGCAACCCGACCGGCTCGGTCAAGGACCGTCCGGCGCTGCGGATGATCGAGCGCGCCGAGGCGGCCGGCCGGCTCACCCCGGGCTGCACCATCCTGGAGCCGACCAGCGGCAACACCGGCATCTCGCTCGCCATGGCGGCCAAGCTCAAGGGCTACCGGATGGTGTGCGTGATGCCGGAGAACACCAGCGAGGAGCGGCGCGAGCTGCTGAAGATGTGGGGCGCGGAGATCATCCCCTCGCCCGCCGCGGGCGGCTCCAACACCGCGGTGCGGATCGCCAAGGAGATCGCCGCCGAGCACCCCGACTGGGTGATGCTCTACCAGTACGGCAACCCCGACAACGCCGGCGCGCACTACGCCACCACCGGCCCGGAGATCCTCGCCGACCTGCCCACCGTCACCCACTTCGTGGCGGGCCTGGGCACCACCGGCACCCTGATGGGCATCGGCCGCTTCCTGCGCGAGAAGGTCCCCGGCGTGCAGATCGTCGCCGCCGAGCCGCGCTACGACGACCTGGTGTACGGCCTGCGCAACCTGGACGAGGGCTTCGTCCCGGAGCTGTACGACGCCGAGGTGCTCACCACCCGCTTCTCGGTCGGCTCCGCCGACGCCGTCACCCGCACCCGTGAACTGCTGCAGCTGGAGGGCATCTTCGCGGGCGTCTCCACCGGCGCGGTGGCGCACGCCGCGATCGGGGTGGCCCGCAAGGCCGCGAAGGCCGGCGAGCGGGCCGACGTGGTGTTCGTGGTCGCCGACGGCGGCTGGAAGTACCTGTCCACCGGCATCTACACCGCCGAGACCACCGAGGCGGCGGTCGAGGCTCTGCAGGGCCAGCTCTGGGCCTGAGCAACCCCCTCGACTGCGGCGCGGCACCCCTCGCGGGGGCCGCGCCGCCGTGCCTGTCGGATCATCGTCCCGCTGTGACATGTCGTCATTTGTCCGTCCCCGGCGACCGGTTCGTCACGGAACCGTCACCGCGGACGGTCGCGGACGGGCGGCCCCCCGGGCCCCGGCAGGCTGGGCGGCGCACCACTGGTTCGCCGCTCAATCCCGGAGGAGGGCGCCATGCCCGGCCGAGAGCTCTGGTCCTACGTCGAGATCGCCCGGCACATCAACGTGCGGGCCGAGACGGTCCGCAACTACAAGCGGCACGGACTGCTGCCGGAACCCGACCGGGTGGACGCCGCCGGCCACCCCCGCTGGTACCCCGAGACCATCGAGGACTGGGCCAGGGCCCGCCCCGGGCACCGCTGAGCGCCCCCGCCCCGTCCTGGTGATTCCGCCCACAGCCCGGCACGGGAGAGGGGGCAAAGTGCCGTCCGGCCCTTACCCTCGACACTCATGGAACCCGCCGCGCCGCACCGGCCCGGCGGGGCGGCCGCGGGCGATGGGGCCCGACGGGGCGGGAAGGACTCGGCATGAAACTGACCGTGGTGGGGTGCTCGGGGAGCTTCCCGGCCGTGGACTCCCCGTGCTCGAGCTACCTGGTGGAGGCCGAGGGCTACCGCCTGGTCGTCGACCTCGGCAACGGCGCGCTCGGCGCCCTGCAGAAGTACACCGGCCTGTACGACGTCGACGCGATCCTGCTCAGCCACCTGCACGCCGACCACTGCGTCGACCTGTGCGCCTACTGGGTGGCCCGCAACTACCGGGTCGAGGGCTGCCCCGACCCGCTGCCCGTGCACGGCCCGGCCGGCACCGCCGACCGGCTCGCCCGCGCCTACGACATGCCGGAGAAGCCCGGCATGACCGAGGTCTTCGACTTCCGCGACCTCTCCGACGGCGCCCGCCTCGGCCTCGGCCCGTTCACCGTCACCGCCGCCCGGGTCAACCACCTGGACTGCGAGGCCTACGGCTTCCGGATCGAGCACGGCGGCCGCAGCCTGGTCTACTCCGGCGACACCGGCGTCTGCCCCGAACTGGTCGAACTCGCCCGCGGCGCCGACCTGTTCCTGTGCGAGGCGGCGTACACCGACGGCAAGGAGACCTTCGACTCCATCCACCTCAACGGCCGCCAGGCCGGCGAGCACGCCACCGCCGCCGGGGTGGGCCGCCTGGTGCTCACCCACATCCCGCCGTGGACCGAGCGCGAGCGCAACCGCCGGGACGCCGCCGAGACCTTCGCCGGCCCGGTCGACCTGGCCCGCGCCGGGGCCGTCTACGAACTCTGAACCGGCGTCAGCCAGTGCCGGTACCGGGCGTCCGCCCCGCTCACCGCGGCCCGGTACGCGGCGGCCAGACGCTTCGTCAACTCGCCCTCGGCAGACGGTAGTTCCCGGTTGTCCAGGGAGGCCACCGGCACCACCCCGGCGGCCGTCCCGGACAGGAACACCTCGTCCGCCGCGTACAGGTCCGACCGCAGCAGCGGCTCCACCCGGACCTCCGCGCCCAGGTCCCGGGCCAGCGTCAGCAGGGTGTCCTGGGTGATCCCCTCCAGTGCGCCCGCACTGCCCGGCGGCGTGCGCAGCACCCCGTCGCGGACCGCGAACACGTTCTCCGCGCTGCACTCGCTCACCGTCCCGTCCGGCGCCAGCAGCAGCGCCTCGTCGAAGCCCGCGTCGGTGGCCTCCCGCCGGGCCAGCGCCGAGTTCAGGTACGGGCCGGTGGCCTTCGCCGCCGGGGGGACGGCGTTGGCGTCGGTCCGCCGCCAACTGCTGGTCGCCAGCCGCAGCCCGCGCCCCGCCGGCAGCAGGGCCGGCCACTCCCAGGAGGCGATCGACACGCTGGTGGGGGAGTGCCGCATGTCCAGCCCCATCGCGCCGTACCCCAGGAAGGCCAGGTGCCGCAGGTAGCACTCCCGGTGGCCGTTCGCCGCCACCAGCGCCACCGTTGCCTGGGCCAACTCATCTGCCTTGTAAGGGAGTTCGATGCGCAGCATCCGGGCGCTGCGCTCCAGCCTGGCCAGGTGCGCGTCCAGCCGGAACACCGCGGGACCGGCCGCGGTGTCGAACACCCGGGTGCCCTCCAGCACCCCCGTGCCGTAGTGCAGGGCATGGGACAGCACGTGCACGCGCGCCTCCCGCCAGGGCACCAGCGCGCCGTCGAACCAGATCACGGAGGACTCGGGAATCGTCATGCCGCCCATCCTGGACAGCCCGCCCCGCCCGGCGAAGGCCCCGGGCCACGCCGCATCCGGCCATGGCCGCGAGCGGCACCCCCGTCCCGGATGCCGGACACCCCCGGTTGCCGGAGCGGCCGCAGATGACGGAGCCGTCTCGGATGCTGAAAAGGCGCCGCCGCCCACCGGCCCCGGGCCTAGGCTCCCGAAGGGTGGAGACCAGCACCGCCCTGTACGCCCGCCTGCTCGCCGAACCCGGCCGGTCCCTGGACTCCCTGTGCGAGGAACTCGGCTGCGGGGAACGGGAGTTCCAGCAGGCCCTGGGTGAACTGCGCGGCCTCGGACTGCTCCGTGCCACCGCCGCCACCACCAGCGGCGTCACCGCCGTCCCGATCGACACCGCCGTCCGCCGGCTGCTCGCCGACTCCGACCGCCGCTTCACCGCCCTGCTCGGCGAGGCCCGCCGCACCCGCGAACGCGTCGAGCAGCTGCACACCCGCTACCTGCCGCTGCAGACCGGCACCGCCCACGAACTCGTCCGCGGCGCCGACCGGGTCGCCGCCCTGCTGGAGGACGCCGCCCGCGGCGCCCGCACCGAGGTCCTGTCGCTGCGCCCCGGCCAGGACCGGTCCGAGGCGGGCCTGGCCGAGAAGCTGGCCCGGGAGCGGATCGCGCTCGCCCACCGGGTCGCGCTGCGCACCGTCTACCCCGCCGCGGCCCTGCACCGGGGCGCGGTGCTGGCGCACGTCCAGGAGCTCACCGCGGCCGGCGCCGGCATCCGGGTCGCGCACACCCTGCCGCTGTGGCTGATCGTGGTGGACGCCGGGCTGGCCGTGCTGCCCGCGCCCGGCGAGCCGCCCGGCACCGCCGCCGTGGTGGTCCGCGACCCGGCGGTGGTCGGCGTGGTCCGCGAACTGTTCGAGCACTTCTGGGCGGCCGGCTGGGTCCCGCCCGAACTGCTCGGCCGCACCACGCCCGACGACCGCCACCGCGAGGTGCTGCGGCTGCTCGCGGCGGGCCTGACCGACCGGGCGATCGGCCGCAAGCTGGAGGTCTCCGACCGCACGGTGCGCCGCCTGGTCGCCGACCTGACCACCGCGCTCGGCGCCCGGTCCCGCTTCCAGGCGGGCGTGCACGCGGCCCGGCTGGGCTGGATCTGACGCCCTGTCGGGCGCTCGCGGGGCGCTACCCGTCCTCGGGGTCCTCGTCCTCGCGCCCGGGCGTCTTCAGGTCGAAGCGCAGGATCACGAACCGGAAGACCGTGTAGTAGACCGCCGCGAAGGCCAGCCCGATCGGCACGATCAGCCAGGGTTGTCGGGCGTAGCTCCAGTTCAGCACGTAGTCGATCGCGCCCGCCGAGAAGGTGAAGCCGTGGTGCACCCCCAGCGCCCAGGTGACGGCCATCGAGAGCCCGGTGAGCAGGGCGTGCACCGCGTACAGCGCGGGGGCGATGAAGACGAAGGCGAACTCGATCGGCTCGGTGATGCCGGTGGCGAAGGAGGTCAGGGCGAGCGAGAACATCATGCCGAGCACGGCGCGGCGGCGCTCGGGGCGGGCGCAGTGCGCGATGGCGAGCGCGGCGGCGGGCAGCCCGAACATCATCACGGGAAAGAAGCCGGACATGAACTGTCCGGCGCTCGGGTCGAGTTGGAAGAACCGGTTCTGGTCGCCGTGGACGATCTGCCCGGCCGCGTCGAAGCTGCCGGCCTGCTGCCAGAAGAAGGCGTTGGCGATCTGGTGCAGCCCGAACGGCAGCAGCGCGCGGTTGACCACCCCGAAGATCCCGGAGCCGAGCGCGCCGAGGCCGATCACCCAGTTGCTGAAGCTGTCGACGGCCGAGCCGACCGGCCCCCAGCACAGGCCGAACAGGATGCCGAGCCCGGTGCCGACGAAGGCCATCACGATCGGCACCAGCCGCCGCCCGTTGAAGAACCCCAGCCAGTCGACCAGCCGGACCCGGTGCAGCCGCTGCCACAGCAGCGCGGCGAGCAGCCCGACCACCACGCCGCCGAGCACGCCCGGGTCCTGGTAGGTGGCCGGGGCGTCCAGGCCGGGCAGCGGCCGGTACTCGCTCTTCGGAAAGGCGGTGAGCACCTGGTGGTACGTCAGGAAGCCGACCAGGGCGGCCAGCGCGGTCGAGCCGTCGGCCTTCCGGGCGTACCCGATGGCGATGCCGACGCAGAACAGCAGCGGCATCCAGTCGAAGACGGCGTGCCCGGAGGCGGAGAACACCTCGGCGACCTTGGTCCAGCGCAGCCCGTCGGCGCCGAACACGTCGGGCTGGCCGAGCCGCAGCAGGATGCCCGCGGCGGGCAGCACGGCGATCGGCAGCTGCAGGCTGCGGCCGATCTTCTGCAGGGCCGGGAAGACCCGCGAGCGCGGCCCCCGGCCGCCCGGCGCCGCCGCGGACGGGGAGTTCTGCGCGGTCGTACTCATAGCGGGCGGGTTCCTCACGGCAGCGCGATCCTGGTCTAGACCACTGGCGGTCCTGTCCAGTTTTCTAGCACGCGCCGATCGGGCTCCGGAACCCTCTCACGGCGGGTCGCGGGCAAGCGCCACCGAATCGAAACCTTCCCCGCCTGACGTCCGGTCAGCACCCCGGCAGCGCCGCGCCCCCGGTCGGGAGGGGTCTCCCGCCGGGGGCGCGCCGAACCGGCCCTCAGGCCTTGGTCACGTCCTCGACCTCGTCGTCGTCCTCGCGCCCCGGTGTCTTCAGGTCGAACTTGACGATGACGAAGCGGAACAGGAAGTAGTAGACCGCCGCGAAGCAGAGGCCGATCGGGATGATCAGCCAGGGTTTCGTGGCCAGGTTCCAGTTGAGCAGGTAGTCGATCAGGCCCGCCGAGAAGCTGAAGCCGTCGTGGACGCCCAGGGCCCAGGTGACGGCCATCGAGACGCCGGTCAGTACGGCGTGGATGCCGTACAGCAGCGGGGCCACGTAGGCGAAGGAGTACTCGATCGGCTCGGTGACGCCGGTGACGAAGGAGGTCAGTGCGACCGAGGTCATCAGGCCGTAGATCTCCTTGCGCCGGTGCGGCTTGGCACAGGCGGCGATCGCCATCGCGGCGGCCGGGAGCGCGAACATCATGATCGGGAAGAAGCCGGACAGGAACTGGCCGGCCGTCGGGTCGCCGGCCAGGAAGCGGCCGATGTCACCGGTGCCGGACTTGTGGGTCACCGGGTCGGTGTAGGTGCCGAACTGGAACCAGACGAAGGTGTTCAGCAACTGGTGCATGCCGATCAGCAGCAGCGCGCGGTTGGCGAGGCCGAAGATGCCGGAGCCGAGGGAGTCGAGGTCGGAGAGCCACTTGGAGAAGTCGGCCAGCCCGCTGCCGATCGGCTGCCAGATCCACACCATCAGCGAGCCGAACAGCAGGCCGACCAGGGCGGTGATCATCGGGACCAGACGGCGGCCGTTGAAGAAGCCGAGCCAGTCGACCAGCCTGACCCGGTGGTAGCGCACCCACAGCCAGGCCGAGAACAGGCCCATCAGGATGCCGCCGAGCACGCCGGGGTTCTGGAAGTCCACTTTCACCGCGGTCTTGGCGTCGAAGTCGATGCAGACCGTCTCGTGCAGTGCGGTGCCGGCCGGGCAGTCCTTCGGGAAGGCCCGCAGGACGGCGTAGTAGACCAGGAAGCCGGCCACCGCGGCGAGCGCGGTCGATCCGTCGGCCTTCTTCGCCATGCCGATCGCCACGCCGATGCAGAACAGCAGCGGAAGGCCGAGCGCCGGGTCGAGCAGCGCGCCGCCGGCGGCACCGATCGCGGAGGCGACCTTGTCCCAGCCGAGACCGTCCTTGCCGAAGATGTCCGGCTGGCCGAGCCGGGTCAGCAGGCCCGCGGCGGGCAGGACGGCGACCGGCAGCTGCAGGCTCCGGCCCATCTTCTGCAGGCCGCCGTAGAAGGTGTGCCACCACGTGGACTGGTGCGCCGTGGCGCCTGGTGAACTCATCGTCGGCCCTCCGCTGCCGTGCCCGTACGTCTCCGGGTTTCATCCGTGCGTGGGGCCAGGAACACCGGCGGACCGTCCTGCGTTGTCCCGGGTACACCTAGAATTGGTGTAGACCATTTGTGGGGCAGTGGCGGTCCGCGGGTTCGAGAGCCCGATGGTCGCCATCCTCCGGTGCCCCCGGCACGGGCCGCGCGCGGAGATAGCCCGAAAGTGGACTAACGTGGCATATCGTCCGAAATCGGGTGATGCTGGTCGCGCCGTCGGAAGGCGCGGCAGACTGATCCCGCGTCACCTCCGGCCGGTACCACCGCACACGCAGTACGGCACCCGGCGGCCGACCGCCGAAGCGCCGATACAGAGGGAGAAAGACCATGGCCAGCAAGGCTGAGAAGATCGTCGCCGGTCTCGGCGGGATCGAGAACATCGACGAGGTCGAGGGCTGCATCACCCGGCTGCGCACCGAGGTCCACGACGCCTCCAAGGTCGACGAGGCCGCGCTCAAGGCCGCCGGTGCCCACGGTGTGGTGAAGATGGGGACGGCCGTGCAGGTCGTCATCGGCACCGACGCCGACCCGATCGCCGCCGAGATCGAGGACATGATGTGAGCTGAGCCTCCCGCAGGCCCGCTCCACCCGCTCCATCCGCACGGCCCGCCCGCCGGACGCCCCGGCCGGCGGGCCGTCGCGCGTCCGCCGGGCCGGGGCGGCGGCCCGGACCCGATACGCTCGTTCGCATGTCACGCATCGACGGCCGCACCCCCGAACAGCTCCGCCCGATCACCATCGAGCGGAACTGGAGCAAGCACGCCGAAGGCTCCGTCCTGGTCTCCTACGGCGACACCAAGGTGCTGTGCACCGCCAGCGTCACCGAGGGCGTCCCGCGCTGGCGCAAGGGCAGCGGCGAGGGCTGGGTCACCGCCGAGTACGCCATGCTGCCCCGGGCCACCAACACCCGCGGCGACCGCGAGTCGGTCCGCGGCAAGATCGGCGGCCGCACCCACGAGATCAGCCGGCTGATCGGGCGCTCGCTGCGCGCCGTGGTCGACCACCGGGCGCTGGCCGAGAACACCATCGTGCTCGACTGCGACGTGCTGCAGGCCGACGGCGGCACCCGCACCGCCGCGATCACCGGCGCCTACGTGGCGCTGGTCGACGCCGTCTCCTGGGCCCGCGACAAGAAGCTGCTCCGGGCCAAGGGACAGCCGATCACCGGCGGCGTCAGCGCCGTCAGCGTCGGCATCATCGACGGCGTCCCGATGCTCGACCTCCGCTACGAGGAGGACGTCCGGGCCGAGACCGACATGAACGTCGTCTGCACCTCCGACGGCCGCTTCGTCGAGGTCCAGGGCACCGCCGAGGGCGCCCCCTTCGACCGCGCACTGCTCGACCGGCTGCTCGACCTGGGCAGCCTCGGCTGCGCCGAGCTCGACGAGATCCAGCGCAAGGCCCTGGAGCTCTAGTGCCGCGCCAGGCAACCTTCGCCCGTCGCGGCGCCCGGCACGCCCTCTCGCCGCACCGGCCGAAAACCCAAGTACACCCAGTACGAGGGCTTCCGCCCGGCACGCCGAGAGCACGCACCGACCGCCGCTCCTTGACGGCAAAGGTTGCCTGACGCGGCACTAGCCCTCCCGGGGAACCGGTGTGGGCCGAAAGGCCGTCAGAAACGGCAGGTGACCCGCGTGTGCTGTACAGGCGCGCGGGTCCGCCCTTAACGTTCGCTGTGGGCCCGCACATCCCTCTGGAGGACTCGCCGATGCAGCAGTCGCTGAGCATCAACCGCACCGCCGCGCTCTCCGTCGCCGCGCTGGTCCTGGTGCTGCCGCTGAGCGTGGTCAGCTGCTCGGCCGCGCAGAAGGCCGTGGACTGCGCCAACACCGCGGTGCAGATCTCCACCGACGTCGCCCAGGTCGGCAGCGCCTACAACAACGCCCAGCAGGACCCGGCCGCCGCCGGGCAGGCGCTGCAGCACCTCAAGGCCGACATGGACAAGCTCGGGCGCAACTCCAACGACGTCGACGTCACCAAGGCGATCAACGACCTGCAGACCCAGGTCGACAAGGTGCAGAAGGCCGTCGACAGCAACCAGGTCCCCGACCTCGGCCCGCTCGGCAGCGCGGCCGGCCAGATCAGCAAGGTCTGCACGGGCTGACCGCCCGGGGTCACTACGCTGGGGGCATGACCAAGCGACTCGTTCTCGCCACCCGCAACCAGCACAAGGTCGCCGAGCTGCGCGACATTCTCGGCGCGGCCGGACTGGAGGTCGAACTGGTCGGCGCGGACGCCTTCCCCGAGGTGCCGGACGTGCCGGAGACCGGGGTGACCTTCGCCGAGAACGCGCTGCTGAAGGCGCACGCACTGGCGAAGGCCACCGGGCTGCCCGCCGTCGCCGACGACTCCGGCCTGTGCGTGGACGTGCTCGGCGGGGCGCCCGGGATCTTCTCCGCCCGCTGGGCCGGGCGGCACGGCGACGACAAGGCCAACCTCGACCTGCTGCTCGCCCAGCTCTCCGACATCGACGCCGGGCACCGCGCCGCCTCCTTCGCCTGCGCCGCCGCGCTCGCCCTGCCCGACGGCACCGAGCGGGTCGTCGAGGGCCGGCTGTTCGGCACCCTGCGCACCGAGCCGGCCGGCAGCGGCGGCTTCGGCTACGACCCGATCCTGCAGCCGCTCGGCGAGAGCCGGACCTGCGCCGAGCTGACCGCCGAGGAGAAGAACGCGATCAGCCACCGCGGGCAGGCCTTCCGGGCGCTCGCCCCCGTGGTCGCCGACCTGCTCGGCTGACCCGCCGTCAGCGCAGCCGTCAGCTGTGCGAAGAGGCCCGTCCGGAGGTGTCCGGACGGGCCTCTTCACGTGGTGGACCCCTGTGCGGCCTGAGGGACTCGAACCCTCACGAGATCTCTCTCACGGGCACCTAAAACCCGGGCGTCTGCCAATTCCGCCAAGACCGCCGACAGTGACTTCCCGCCATGCTACTTGCCCGTCACGCGGGCGTGCACCACCCTTTCGGGCGGTGCTCGGGGCCGGTTCGGCTTGTTCAAGAATTGGTATGGACCTATTGACCCGAGTGGTCCAGACCACATACGTTCGCGCCGATCCGCGGAAAATCGGGCCCCGCCGGTGCGCAACGGCCGGGCCCCGGCACGTCATTCCTCCCCCACGGCGCCCGGTCCCCCTGCCGGGCGCGAGCATTGGAGCGACCTCATGCCCGAACGCGCCACGACCGCGCGCTCCGCCGCCCGCCCCGGGCGGCGTCCGTTGAAGGCCGGCACCGCGCTGGCGACCGCGACCGCCCTGGTGGCCGGGGCCGCCGGACTGGTCACCGTGATCGGCGGCGCCTCCTCGGCCGCCACCGTCAACCTGCTGGCCAACGGCGACTTCGAGACCGGCACCCTGGCGGGCTGGACCTGCTCCGGCGGCCTCGGCTCGATCACCGGCACCGCCCCGCACGGCGGCGGCAAGGCGCTGCAGGCGGCGGCCTCCGCCTCGGACAGCGCGCAGTGCTCGCAGACCGTCGTGGTCAGCCCGAGCACCACCTACAGCCTGAGCGGCTGGCTGAAGGGCAACTACACCTACCTGGGCGTCACCGGGACGGGCACCACCGACACCAACACCTGGGGCTCCAGCGCCGACTGGGCCAACCGGAGCACCACCTTCACCACCGGTGCCTCGACCACCTCGGTGACGGTCTACACCCACGGCTGGTACGGCCAGGGCACCTACTACGCGGACGACCTGGTCCTCACCGGCCCCGGCGGGTCGGGCTCCAGCAGCCCCTCGGCGAGCGCGAGTTCGAGCGCGAGCGCCAGTGCCAGTGCGAGCGCTTCGCCGTCCACCTCGGCCTCGGCTTCGCCCTCGCAGAGCGCCTCGCCGTCCGCCAGTGCCTCGCAGAGCGGGACGCCGGGCGGCGACGGGGTGGTGACCACGCCGACCGGGCTGACCGCGAGCGTGGCGGGCACCGCGGTGACGCTGAAGTGGAACGCCTCGGCCGACAACGCGCAGAACGGCAACAGCGCGGTCTACCGGATCTTCACCGGCACCACGACCCAGACCGCGACCTCGATGGGCACCGCGGTGACCGTCTCCTCGCTGCTGCCGAACACCTCGTACAGCTTCACCGTGCAGGGCTACGACAAGGACGGGCACAGCAGCGGGTTCTCGGCGCCGGTGACCGTGACCACCGGGGCGGCGCCGACCGGCGCGCTGAAGTCGGCGTACTTCGCGCAGTGGGGGATCTACGGGAACAAGTACTACCCGTCCACGATGGCGGCGACCGGCGCGGCCGCCGGGCTGAACACCATGACGTACGCGTTCGCCAACATCGACCCGTCGACGCTGAGCTGCTTCGAGACGATCAAGGCGGCCGACACCAACGACAACAACCCGAACGCCGGCGACGGGGCGGGCGACGCGTTCGCGGACTACCAGAAGGGCTACACCGCGGACATCGCGGTGGACGGCACCACGGACGCCTGGACCCAGCCGCTGAAGGGCAACTTCAACCAGCTGCGCGAGCTCAAGGCGAAGTACCCGAACCTGCGGATGACGATGTCGCTGGGCGGCTGGACGTACTCCAAGTACTTCTCGGACGCGGCCGCGACCGACGCCTCGCGCAAGAAGCTGGTCTCCTCCTGCCTGGACATGTTCATCAAGGGCAACCTGCCCTCGATCCAGGGCGACGCGACCGGCGGGGCCGCCGCGGCGATGGGGATCTTCGACGGCATCGACATCGACTGGGAGTACCCGGCCTCCGCGGGCGGCCACACCGGCAACCACTGGTCGGCGGCCGACACCGCCAACTACACCGCGCTGCTGGCCGAGTTCCGCAACCAGTTGGACGCGTACGGGAAGACCGTCGGCAAGAAGTACCTGCTGACCGCCGCGCTGCCGTCCGGCCAGGACAAGATCGCGCTGCTGCAGACCGACCAGATCGGGAAGTACCTGGACTACGGCAACGTGATGTCCTACGACATGCACGGGGCCTGGGACGCGACCGGTCCGACCAATCTGCAGGACCCGCTGTACGACAGCCCGAACGACCCGTCCAACCCGGTCGCGCCGGGCACCCAGAAGTACACCGTGGACAACGCGGTGAACGCCTTCCTGAACGGTGCCCCGGCGTACGGCATCAAGGGCGGGTTCCCGGCGGGCAAGCTGGTGCTGGGCGTGCCGTTCTACTTCCGCGGCTGGACCGGCGTCCAGGCCGGGGCGAACTACGGCCTCTACCGGGCCGCGACCGGGCCGTCCGCGGCGCAGGGGACCAGCCAGACCGCGGGCGTGGCGTTCTGGAAGGAGCTGGCGGCGGCCGGGAAGACCTCGGGGGCGACCGTGCACTGGGACCCGACCACGCAGAGCTCGTGGATCTACGACGGCACCACGCTGTGGACCGGTGACACCCCGCAGGCGATCGCGGCGCGCGGCGCGTACGCCACGGCCAAGGGCCTCGGCGGCGTCTTCGCCTACTCGCTGGAGGCCGACGACCCGTCCGGGACGCTGGTCAACGCGATGGCCGGCAGCATGAAGTAGCGTCAGGCCGCCCTGGGGAAGGCCGGATCGTCCGAGTGCGGACGGTCCGGCCTTTCCGGCCAAGTTGGTACAGACCTGTTGACGCGGGTGGTCCAGACCTTTTAAGTTCGGCGGAACTTCCCCCACAGGTGTGAGCCCTCCCACAGGCGCACACCCGACACTCTCTCCTGGAGGACCGAGTGTTGATCCGACCTGCGACGGCGCAGCGCCCCACCGCTGCCGGCCGTCAGAAGACCGGCCGCAAGGCGGCGTTCGCCGTCACCGCGGCCGCCGGGCTGGCGGGCCTGCTGATGGGCACGCTCGGCGTCGCCCCGTCCGCCGCCGCCGTCGACAACCAGGCGTGTCGTCCCGACGGGATGTACACCACGCCCGGCGTCGACGTCCCCTACTGCAACGTCTACGACAGCAGCGGCCGCGAGCAGATGGGCGCCGACCACCAGCGCCGCGTCATCGGCTACTTCACCAGCTGGCGCACCGGCAAGGACGGCACCCCCGCCTATCTGGTGAACAACATCCCCTGGGACAAGGTCACCCACCTCAACTACGCGTTCGCGCACGTCGCCTCCGACAACACGCTGTCGGTCGGCACGGACGGCCCGAACAACGCCTCGACCGGGATGACCTTCCCCGGCGTGGCCGGCGCGGAGATGGACCCGGCGTACCCGTACAAGGGCCACTTCAACCTGCTCAGCAAGTTCAAGAAGCAGTACCCGAACGTCAAGACCATGGTCTCGGTGGGCGGTTGGGCCGAGACCGGCGGCTACTTCGACGACTCCGGCAACCGGGTCGGCTCGGGCGGCTTCTACTCGATGACCGTCAACGCGGACGGGTCGGTCAACCAGGCCGGCATCAACACCTTCGCGGACTCCGCCGTCACCTTCATCAAGAAGTACGGCTTCAACGGCGTCGACCTCGACTACGAGTACCCGACCTCGATGAAGGACGCGGGCAACCCGCTCGACTACACCCTCTCCAACGCCAAGCGCGCCTCCCTGATGAAGGGCTACGCCGCGCTGATGAAGACCATGCGGGAGAAGCTCGACCGGGCCTCCGCCGCCGACGGCAAGTACTACCTGCTGTCGGTCGCCGCCCCGTCCTCGGGCTACCTGCTGCGCGGCATGGAGACCTTCCAGGTCACCCAGTACCTGGACTACGTCAACATCATGTCGTACGACCTGCACGGCGCCTGGAACAAGTACGTCGGCCCGAACGCCTCGCTGTACGACGACGGCAAGGACGCCGAGCTGGCGGCCGTCAACGTGTACGGCACCTCGCAGTACGGCGGCATCGGCTACCTGAACACCGACTGGGCCGTGCACTACTTCCGCGGCGCGATGCCGGCCGGCCGGATCAACCTCGGCGTGCCGTACTACACCCGCGGCTTCCAGAACGTCCAGGGCGGCACCAACGGCCTGTGGGGCACCTCCTCCACCACCAACTGCCCGGCCGGCTCCGGCCTGACGACCTGCGGTGACGGCGCCGTCGGCATCGACAACATCTGGCACGACCTGGACACCAACGGCAAGGAGTCGCCGGCCGGCTCCAACCCGATGTGGCACGCCAAGAACCTGGAAGCCGGCGTCGTGCCGGACTACCTG
The DNA here is from genome assembly GCF_044741705.1 of Kitasatospora sp. NPDC088134. NCBI lineage: Bacteria > Bacillati > Actinomycetota > Actinomycetes > Kitasatosporales > Streptomycetaceae > Kitasatospora > Kitasatospora sp. NPDC088134. The sequence continues at coordinate 122,420 of NZ_JBIUTD010000012.1, forward strand.
GCCAAGTACGGCGTCACCGACACCGCGCTCAAGGGCACCTACACCCGCAACTACAGCTCGGCCCTGGTCGCGCCGTGGCTGTGGAACGACAGCAAGAAGGTGTTCCTCTCCACCGAGGACGACCAGTCGATCGGCGCCAAGGCCGACTACGTGGTCAACCAGGGCGTCGGCGGCGCGATGATCTGGGAGCTCGCGGGCGACTACAAGTGGGACGCCACCGCCAACGGCGGCAAGGGCGAGTACGTCCAGGGCAGCACCATGACCTCGCTGCTCTACGACAAGTTCAAGTCCGCCTCCGCGTACGGCGCGACCCGCTCCACCATCGCGCTGCCGCAGCAGACCCTGCCGATCGACGTGTCGTTCACCCAGTTCGCGCTGGGCGACAACAACTACCCGATCAACCCGAAGATCCACATCGTCAACAACTCGACGGTCACCCTGCCGGGCGGCACCGAGTTCCAGTTCGACTACTCGGTCTCCGCGCCCGGCAACGCCGCCGACCAGTCCGGCTTCGGCTCCAAGGTGATCCGGGCCGACCACACCGGCAGCAACGTCGGCGGCCTCAAGGGCACCTACAACCGGGTCTCGCTGAAGCTGCCGACCTGGCAGACCCTGGCGCCCGGCGCCTCGGTGGACGTCGCCTTCGTCTACTACCTGCCGGTCTCCACCCCCGCCAACTGGACCGTGAACGTCGGCGGCACGCTGTACGGCATCACCGGCGACTACACCCGCGGCACCACCGCGAGCACCTCCTCGCCGTCCCCGTCCCCGTCCGCCTCGGTCTCGGCTTCCGCCTCCGCCTCTGCCTCGCAGTCGGCGTCGCCCTCGGCCTCGGCCTCCGCGAGCCCCTCGCAGTCGGCCACCCAGTCGGCCTCGCCGTCCGCGTCGGCCACCGTCGGGACCTGCTCCGGCGCGCCGAGCTGGAGCGCCGGCACCACCTACGCCACCGTCACCAAGGTGTCGTGGAAGGGCCACTACTACCAGAACAAGTGGTGGACCGCGGGCGAGGACCCCTCGCTGAGCGGCGCCTGGGGCGTCTGGACGGACCTCGGGGCCTGCTGATCCCGAGCCCATGAACGGCGGTGGCGGTCGACCCGGTCGGGGGGTCGGCCGCCACCGCTGCGCTCCGCGGGCTACTGACCGACCTTCAGGTCCTTCAGCAGCTTCGCCACGTGGCCGGTCGCCCGGACGTTGTACAGCGCCCGCTCGACCTTGCCCTGCTCGTCCACGATCACCGTGGAGCGGATCACGCCCTGGTAGGTGCGGCCGTAGTTCACCTTCTCGCCGTACGCGCCGTACGCCTCCAGCACCGCGTGGTCCGGGTCGGACAGCAGCGTCACCTTCAGGTTCTCGGTCTCGCGGAACTTGCCGAGCTTCTCCGGCTTGTCCGGCGAGATGCCGATCACGTCGTAGCCGGCCCCCTCGAACACCGCCAGGTTGTCGGTGAAGTCGCAGGCCTGCTTGGTGCAGCCCGGGGTCAGCGCGGCCGGGTAGAAGTAGACGATCACCTTGCGGCCCAGGTGGTCGGCCAGCGACACCTGGTGGCCGTCGGCGTCGGACAGGGTGAAGGCGGGGGCGGTGTCGCCCGCCTGCAGGCGCTCGCTCACGGTGCTGGGTTCTCCTCTGGAACTGGGCCGGTGCTGGTACTGCCCGCCAACCTACTCCCGTTGGTGGGTGGCGCTGCGCGAGCGCGGCGCCGAGCTGACAGACTGTCGGTGGAGAAGGAAGTACCCAGCGGTAGCAGAGGAGAGGGGTGGCCCCAGTGGCAGCGAGCGGCAAGGACACGTCGGCACCACGCACGACGGCCCAGATCGAGGCGGACATCGCCGGGACCAGGGACCGGCTGGCCGCGACCCTCGACGAACTCGCCATGCGCGTCCACCCGGCCACCGTCGCCGCCCAGACCAAGGCCCGGCTGCGCGCCGCGGTCGAGCAGAAGGCCGGGCAGGCGTACGTCGCCGCGAGCGGCGCCGTCGAGCAGACCCGGGCGAAGTTCGTCGACGAGGACGGCCGGCTGCGGGCGGAACGGGTGGTGCCGGTCGCGCTGGTCGGCGTCGGCGCGGTGCTGCTGGTCGCCGCGGTGCGGCGCCGGCGCAAGGGCTGAGCGGTCCGAGGGCCGGGCGGTCCACAGGCCGAGTAGTTCAAGGCGTGACCGGTCCGCGGACCGGACGGCGGGGCCTCGGGCGGGTGCCCGGGGCCCCGCCGCCGTACCCGGCGGGGTACGGTCGGGGGCGTGAGCGAGAACGACACGCAGGGCACGGCCGGAGCCGGCGACCGAGGACCGCACGACCGGCTCGGGGAGAAGCTCCCGATCCGCATGCTGCACGACCGGGTACTGGTCCGGACGGAGGCCGGGGAGGGCGAGCGCCGCTCCACCGGCGGCATCCTGATCCCCGCCACCGCCGAGCTCTCCCGGCGCTGCGCCTGGGCCGAGGCGGTGGCCGTCGGCCAGAGCGTCCGCTCGGTGGAGCCCGGGGACCGGGTGCTGTACGACCCCGAGGACAAGCTGGAGGTCGAGGTGCGCGGCGCGACGTACGTGCTGCTGCGCGAGCGCGACCTGCACGCGGTCGCGGCGGGGCGGTTCGGCGACAACGAGGGGTCGACGGGGCTGTACCTGTAGGGGCGGCGGACCCCGCCGCTGACGGGGTGTCATAAATCGGGTGCGGGCCGGGGGGTGCCGGGCATACCGTGGTGGGCCGGACCGGTCCGGGCGGCATGTCGACAAGGGGACACGCACATGGGGGTGTACCTGTCGGTGGCCCGCGGCGCGTTCCGGCGGTACTCGACGTACCGGGCGGCGACCGTCGCCGGGGCGGTCACCAACACGGTGTTCGGCGTGATCCTGGCCTCGACCATGCTGGCGCTGTGGCGGGCCCGGCCGGGGCTGGGCGGGTACGACGCGCAGCAGGCCGTGACGTACACCTGGATCAGCCAGGCCCTGCTGGTGACGGTCGCGGTCTGGGGCGGCGGCTTCCAGGACGACGTGCAGGCCAGGTTCCGCAGCGGGGACATCGCCGTCGACCTGTACCGGCCGGTGGACTTCCAGGGCTGGTGGCTGGCCACCGACGCCGGGCGGGCCGGGTTCCAACTGCTCACCCGGGGCGCGGTGCCGCTGCTCGCCGGGTCACTGCTGTTCGAGCTGCGCCTGCCCGCCGACCCGCTGGTGTGGGCGGAGTTCCTGCTCGCCGCGGCGCTCGGCCTGGCGGTCAGCTTCGGGCTGCGCTTCCTCGCCTCGCTGACCGGGTTCTGGCTGCAGGACGCCGAGGGCGTGCGGGCCGCGATGATGGTGGTGGCGATGTTCTTCTCCGGCACGCTGCTGCCGATCCCGCTCTTCCCCGGCCCGCTGGGCGAGCTGGCCCGCCTGCTGCCCTTCCAGGCGATGGTGCAACTGCCCGCGGACGTGCTGCTGCGGCGGGCCACCGGTCTCGGCCTGCTGCACCTCTACGGCTTCCAACTCGCCTGGGCGGCCGTCCTGCTGGCGCTCGGCCGGGTCGGCCAGGCGCTCGCGGTGCGCAAGGTGGTGGTCCAGGGTGGCTGAGGACGCCGGGCTCGCCGCCCGGGCCGGCTGGGCGGTGCGCGGCTGGTGGCTGATCGCCGCGATGTGGGCCCGCTCCACGCTTTCCTACCGGGCGTCCTTCCTGTTGACGCTGGCCGCCAACGTCCTGATCACCTTCCTGGACTTCGCGGTGCTGATCCTGATGTTCCGGCACACCCGGCAGCTGGCCGGCTGGACGCTCCCCGAGACCGGGTTCCTGTACGGCACCTCCTCGATGGCGCTCGGCGCCGCGAACGTGCTGGTCGGGTCGGTCGGCGGGCTCGGCGAACGGGTCCGCGCCGGGACGCTGGACACCATGCTGGTCCGGCCCGTCCCGGTGCTGGCCCAGCTCGCCGCCGAACGCTTCTCGCTGCGCCGGATCGGCCGGACGGTGCAGGCCCTCGCGGTGCTCGGCTGGTCGCTCACCGCGCTCCACGTGCCGTGGACCTGGGGCCGGGCGCTGATGGTGCCCGCGCTGCTGCTGTGCGGCACGGTGATCTTCTGCGCGGTCTTCGTGGGCAGTTCCTGCGTCCAGTTCTGGTGGGGCGAGGCCGCCGAGCTGCAGAACTCCGTCACCTACGGCGGCGCCACCCTGCTGCAGTACCCGCCCACCGTGTTCGCCAAGGAGATCGTGGCCGGCACCGTCTTCGGCGTGCCGCTGGCCTTCGTCAACTGGCTGCCCGCGCTGTACGTGCTGGACCGCCCCGACCCGCTCGGCCTGCCCGGGGCGTTCCGGTTCGCCGCGCCGCTGGCCGCCGCGCTGTGCGTGCTGGCCGCCGCCGTCGCCTGGCGGGCCGGGCTGCGGGCCTACCGGTCCACCGGAAGCTGAACCGAAGGAGAAGGAGGCACCCGTGGCGGTGATCGAGGTCGAGGACGTCCGGCGCAGCTTCACCGTCCGCACCGGCACGGGCCGTTGGCGGCGGGAGAAGCGCGAGGTGCGGGCCGTCGACGGGCTGACGTTCAGCGTCGAGGAGGGCGAGTGCGTCGGGTACATCGGGCCCAACGGCGCGGGCAAGTCCACCACCGTGAAGATGCTCACCGGCATCCTGGTGCCCAGCGGCGGCCGGCTCCGGGTGGCCGGCGTCGACCCCGCCGCGCGGCGCACCGCGCTGGCCCGCCGGATCGGCGTGGTGTTCGGCCAGCGGACCACCCTCTGGTGGGACCTGCCGCTGCGGGACAGCTACGAACTGGCCCGGCGGATCTACCGCGTCCCCGCCGCCCGGTACCGGGCCAACCTCGACAGGTGCGTCGAACTCCTCGACCTGGGCGGCCTGTTGGACGTCCCCGTCCGGCAGCTCTCGCTCGGCCAGCGGATGCGCGGCGACCTGGCCGCCGCCCTGCTGCACGACCCCGAGGTGCTGTACCTGGACGAACCCACCATCGGCCTCGACACGGTCTCCAAGGCCAAGGTCCGGGCCTTCCTGCGGGAGACCAACCGGGAGCGGCGCACCACCGTGCTGCTCACCACCCACGACCTCACCGACATCGAGCAGCTGTGCGGCCGGGTGATGGTCGTCGACCACGGCAAGCTGGTCCTGGACGGCCCGCTGGAGCGGCTGCACGCCGCCGGGCGGAGCGAGCGCACCCTGGTGGTCGACCTCGCCGAGGCCCGGCCGCCGATCGAGCTGCCCGGCGTCCGGGTCGACCGGGTCGACGGCCCGCGCCAGTGGCTGGCCTTCCCCGCCGACCAGAGCGCCGCCCCCGTGGTCGCCGCCGTCGCCGAGCGCTACCCGCTGGTCGACCTGTCGATCCGGGAGCCCGCGATCGAGGACGTGATCGCCCGGATCTACGCCGGGACGGCCGCCGCGCCGGTCACCTGACGGCGGGTCGGGCCCCGGCCCCGGCCGACACACCGGCGCCGTCCCTCGATCGGGTGATGGAGGTGACCGAACGGCCGGTACGGGAGTTGACACCACGTGACCGAGCAAGCAGGGACCGGGCCGCGACCGGACGTCAGCGTGGTGATCGCCGTCCACGACACCATGCCGTACCTGACCGCGTGCCTGGACTCGCTGGTCGGACAGACCATCGGGCCCGCGCGGATGGAGGTGGTCGCCGTCGACGACGGGTCGAGCGACGGCAGCACCGAGGAGCTCGCCCGCTTCGCCGCCGCCCACCCCGGACTGTTCCGCACCGTCCGGCAGCCCGCCTCCGGCGGCCCCGCCAAGCCCACCAACCGCGGCACCGAACTGGCCCGCGGCCGCTACCTGCTCTACCTCGGGGCGGACGACTGGCTCGGCCCCGAGGCGCTGCGGCGGATGGTCGACGCCGCCGACCGCTGGCACTCCGACGTGCTGATCCCCAAGCAGGTCGGTGAGAACGGGCGGATCGTCCCGCAGGGCATCTTCGACCGCACCGCCGAGCAGGTCACCTTCACCGACTCCGCGCTCGCCTGGGCGCTCGGCGACACCAAGCTGTTCCGCCGCGAACTGGTGGTCGCCCACGGGCTGCGCCGGCGCGAGGACCTGGTCATCCACTCCGACCAGCCGTTCACCATCGGCGCGCTGATGCACGCCCGCAAGGTCTCGGTGCTCGCCGACTACGACTACTACCACCTGGTGTCCCGGCAGGACCGCTCCAACGTCACCCACCGGGCCGGGCCGCTGGACCGGCTGCGCGGCTTCCGCGCCTCCCAGGAGGTGCTGGCCGGGTACGCCGAGCGGCCCGCCCACCGGGCCATCCGGGAGCGCTTCTTCAGCTGGGACGTCCCGCAACTGCTCCAGGAGGGCTTCCTGGCCGAGCCGCCCGCCCTGCAGGCCCGGATCGCCCGCGAGATCGGCGAACTCGTCGACCGCTACTGCCCGGCGCTGGTCTTCGCCGACCTGCCGGTGCCGGTCCGGCTCCGGCTGGCCCTGGCCCGGCGCGGCGACCTCCCCGGCCTGTGCGAGCTGATCGGCCACGAGCGGGAGCACGGCGCGCCGCCCGAGGTCCGGCGCCGGGGCCGGCTGTACGCGGCCTACCCGATGTTCCGGGAGCGGCGGCGCGCCCTGCCCGACGCGCTGTTCGAGATCGGCCCCGCCCCCGGCCCCCGGGGCTGGCGCCGGCTGGTGCCCGCCCCGCTGCGGCGGGCCCGCCGGGCCGCCCGGCGGCGGGTCCGCGGCCTGGTGGCCGCACTGCGGGGCTGAGACGGACGTGGTGGCGGAACCGGAGAGAGGCGGAGCGGTGGAACGGGCCCTGGACATCTGCGTGGTCGGACTCGGCAAGATCGGACTGCCGCTGGCCGTCCAGTTCGCCGCCAAGGGACACCTGGTGACGGGCGTCGACACCGCCCCCGGGGTGGTCGCCGCCGTCAACGCCGGGCGCCCGCCGTTCCCGCGCGAGGCGCACCTCGACGAGCGCCTCGCCGAGGCGGTCTCCGCCGGGCGGCTGCGGGCCACCGGCGACACCGCGGCCGCCGCGGCCGGCGCCGCCGCCGTGGTGGTCGTCGTCCCGCTGCTCACCGACGCCGACGGCAACCCCGACTTCGGGCTGCTCGACGCCGCCACCGACGCGGTCGCCGCCGGGCTCCGGCCCGGGACGCTGGTCAGCTACGAGACCACGCTGCCGGTCGGCTCGGTGCGCGGGCGCTTCGCCCGGCGGCTGGAGGCCGGCTCCGGGCTGGCCGCCGGACGGGACTTCGCGCTGGTGTTCAGCCCCGAACGGGTCCGCACCGGGCGGGTCTTCGCCGACCTGCGGCGCTACCCCAAGCTGGTCGGCGGCATCGACGCCGAGTCCACCCGGCGCGGCGTCGCGTTCTACCGGGCCGTGCTGGACTTCGACCCGCGCCCCGAACTCCCGCGCGGCAACGGCGTGTGGGCGATGTCCGGGGCGGAGGCCGCCGAGTTCGCCAAGCTCGCCGAGACCACCTACCGGGACGTCAACATCGCGCTGGTCAACCAGTTCGCCCGGTTCGCCGACCGGGTCGGCGTCGACCTCGCCGAGGTGATCGACGCCTGCAACTCGCAGCCCTACAGCCACCTGCACCGCCCCGGCATCGCCGTCGGCGGCCACTGCATCCCGGTCTACCCCCGGCTCTACCTGTGGAACGACCCGCACGCCACCGTGGTGCGGGCCGCCCGGGAGGCCAACGAGCAGGTCCCCGCGTACGCCGTCGGCCTGCTCACCGGCGCGCTCGGCCCGCTCGACGGGGTGCCCGTCACGGTGCTCGGCGCCGCCTACCGGGGCGGCGTCAAGGAGACCGCCCGCTCCGGGGTGTTCCCGCTGGTCGAGGCGTTGCGGGCGGCCGGCGCCGAGGTCGGCGTCAGCGACCCGCTGTACCCGCCGGACGAGCTCGCCGCGCTCGGCCTGCCGCCCGACCAGGGCAAGCCCGCCGCCGCGCTGGTCGTCCAGGCCGACCACCCCGAGTACCGGGACCTCGGCGCGATCGACTTCCCCGGCGTCCGGGTGCTGCTCGACGGCCGCCGGGTCACCGACCCGGCCCGCTGGGAGGGCGTCCGGCGGATCGTCCTCGGCGGCGGGGGGAGCGGCGCCGCGGCGGGCTGACGGTCCGTCGGGTCGACCCCGGGCGGGGCGGATTCGCGGGGCGGGGGCCGTTCGGCGGGCCCGGTGTGCGAGTCTGGCGGGGTGAGTGTGGAGGAGACCGCAGCCGGAGTCAGGTTCACCGCCGCCGACGAGGCCAAGCGCCGCGGCGTGCGGAAGATGAAGGCCGTCGCCACCGGCCTGCTCGCCGCGGCCACGCTGGTGTTCGCCCTCGCCACCTGGGCGAAGGTGGCCGGCGCGGGCGCCTGGGCCGGGTACGTGGCGGCCGCCGCCGAGGCCGGCATGGTCGGCGCGCTCGCCGACTGGTTCGCCGTCACCGCGCTGTTCCGCCGCCCGTTCGGGCTGCCGATCCCGCACACCGCGATCATCCCGACCAAGAAGGACGCCTTCGGGCGCTCGCTCGGCGACTTCGTCGGCGACAACTTCCTGTCCGCGCCGGTGGTCCGGGCCCGGCTCGGGCGGATCGGCGTGGCCCGGCGGCTCGGCGAGTGGCTGGCCGCGCCCGGCAGCGCCGAACGCGTCACCCGGGAGGCCGCCGCCGCGCTGCGCGGCGTCCTCGCGGTGCTCCGCGACGACGACGTGCAGGCCGTGGTCGCCGAGGCGGTCACCCGGCGGGCCGCCGCCACCTCGGTCGCCGAACCCGCCGGCCGGCTGCTCGGGAAGATCGTCGCCGACGGCGGCCACCGCGGCGTGGTCGACCTGGTCGCCGTCCGGGCCCACGACTGGCTGCTCGACCACCACACCGACGTGGTCGCCCGGATCACCGCCAAGACCCCCGGCTGGACGCCCAAGTTCATCGACCACCAGGTCGGCGAGCGGGTCTACAAGGAACTGCTGCGCTTCGTCACCGACGTCCGCGACGACCCCGCGCACCCCGCCCGCGGCGCCCTGGACAACTTCCTCGCCGACTTCGCCACCGAGCTCCAGGACGACCCCGCGACCATCGCCCGGGTCGAGCGCGCCAAGGCCGACCTGCTGGCCCGCCCCGAGGTGCAGGACCTGATCGCCTCCTCCTGGGCGGCCGTCCGCGGCCTGGTGCTGAACGCCGCCGAGGACGAGAACAGCGAACTGCGCCGCCGGATCACCGAGGGCCTGCGCGCGTTCGGCCGCCGGCTCGCCACCGACGGCAAACTTCAGGCAAAAACCGACGGCTGGCTGCTGGACGCCGCCGAGTACGTGGTCTCCACCTACCGGGAGGAGATCACCTCGCTGATCTCCGAGACGGTGGCCGGCTGGGACGCCGCCGACGCCTCCCGCAAGATCGAGGCCAACGTCGGCCGTGACCTGCAGTTCATCCGGATCAACGGCACCGTGGTCGGCGCGCTGGCCGGCCTGCTGATCCACACCGTCAGCACCGCGCTGGGCGGCTGACGGACCGTCGGCGCCGGGCGGGCCGCCGCCCGGAACCCGGCCGTCCGCCGTCCGGACCCTTGGGTAGGGTGTCGACCGGCCCGACCAGGGGGGTCGGAGCCGTCCTGCCACGGGGGAGTTGACCGGAATGACGGTGCGTGCACGACAGATGGCCCTGCGGGCCGCGGCCCTGACGGCCGCCGCGCTGCTGCTGACGGCCTGCAACGACGACGACCCGGCGGCCACCGCCGCGAACACCGCCGCCGCCTCGCACCCGGCGGCCGCGCCGTCCGCGAGCGCCACCGGCAAGGCCAAGGCCAAGGAGCCCGCCAACGGCGGCAAGAGCAGCGCCAAGCCCACCGGCGGGGCCGCCGCGGACGCCACCGCGCAGGCCAGGACCGCCAAGCTCGCGCTGACCGCGAAGGACTGGGACCACGGCTTCGTCGCGGACGGCGACGACGACACCGACCGGTCCAACTACGTGATGGACAAGTCCTGCAAGTCCACCGCCGACGGCAGCACCGTCAAGGGCATGACCGCCACCACCAGCCGGTTCGTCCGGCAGGACCACGAGAGCGACACCACCTTCGCCAACACCGAGGTCTCGGTCTTCTCCGGCGCCGACGCCGCGCACCAGGACATCGCGGAGTACAAGGCCAACATCGCCCGCTGCCAGAACTACACCGACACCGAGAGCCACAACGCCTTCAGCACCGCGCACGAGGCCGAGTCGCCGACCGTCCCCGGCGCCGACGAGGTCTACACCGAGGAGGGCCTCGGCGTCTACGACACCACCGAGGGCGGGCGCACCGACAAGCGCCCCTACACCTACATCATCGCCCGCAAGGGCGCCGTGACGATCTCGGTGTTCGTGGACGGCGACCCGGAGCGGCAGAGCTTCGAGGGCCGCAGCCTGGCCCGCGAGGCGCTGGCCAAGCTCGCCGCCCGCTGGTGACGGCGGCCGGGTGACGGCCCCGGCCCGGCGGTGATCGTTCCCGGCCCGGCGCGGGTTAGCATGCGAGGTCTGTCCGGGTCCGGGTGAGAAGTAGACGGGAGCGTGCCGTGGCCGAGGGTGTCCAGGGGAACGGTGTCCAGGGGATCGAGGCGTTCATCGCGGGGATGCCGAAGGCGGAGTTGCACGTGCACCACGTGGGCTCCGCCTCGCCGCGGGTGGTGGCCGAACTGGCCGCCCGGCACGCCGGGCGGAGCAAGGTCCCGACCGATCCGCAGGCGCTCGCCGAGTACTTCACCTTCACCGACTTCGCGCACTTCATCGAGGTCTACCTGAGCGTCGTCGACCTGGTCCGCGACGCCGAGGACGTCCGCTCGCTGACCTACGGCGTCGCCGAGGACATGGCCCGGCAGAACATCCGGTACGCCGAACTGACCGTCACCCCCTACTCGTCGGTGCGCCGCGGCATCCCCGACGTCGCCTTCATGGAGGCGATCGAGGACGCCCGGCGCTCCGCCGAGCAGGACCTCGGCGTGGTGCTCCGCTGGTGCTTCGACATCCCCGGCGAGGCCGGGCTGGCCTCCGCCGAGGAGACCGCCCGCCTCGCCCTCGACCTGGCCCCCGAGGGCCTGGTCTCGTTCGGTCTCGGCGGCCCCGAGATCGGCGTGCCGCGCCCGCAGTTCAAGCCCTACTTCGACCGGGCCCGGGCGGCCGGCCTGCACAGCGTCCCGCACGCGGGCGAGTCCACCGGGCCCGAGACGGTCTGGGACGCGATCCGCGAGCTCGGCGCCGAGCGGATCGGCCACGGCACCCGGTCCGTGCAGGACCCCGCCCTGGTCGACTACCTGGGCGAGCACCGCATCCCGCTGGAGGTCTGCCCGACCTCCAACCTGGCCACCCGGGTGGTCGAGCGGATCGAGGAGCACCCGATCCGGCAGATGGTCGACGCCGGCCTGCTGGTCACCGTCAACAGCGACGACCCGCCGATGTTCGGCACCGACCTCAACACCGAGTACGCGGTGGTGGCGAAGCTGCTCGGCCTGGACGAGGCCGGGGTCGCGGCGCTCGCCCGCAACGCCGTCGAGGCGTCCTTCCTCGACCCGGCGGGCAAGCGCCGGCTGACCGGCGAGATCGACGCCCACCTGGCGGCTTGGCCGAAGGGCTGACGGCCCGCCGGCCCCGGTCCCCGGCGGGCGGGGGCCGGGCTCAGGGCAGCCGGACGACCGAGGCGGTGGCAGCGGAGGCCCGGGCGGCCTCCAGGACGGCCAGGGTGGCCACGGCGTCCCGCGGGTCCACCGGCACCGGGGCCCGGCCCGCCAGCGCGGCGGCGACGCCCGCGTAGTAGGCCGGGTAGTCGCCCGGGGCGGTGGCCACCGGCTCGGTGCCGCCGTCTCCGCTGCCGTCGCCGTCGCTGCCGAGCAGGCCGTACGCGGCCGGGTCGTCGTCGCCCCAGCGGAGGTCGGGACCGGGGCGCTGCCCGGCCCGCAGCGCGGCCTCCTGCGGGTCCATGCCGAACTTCACGTAGCCGGCCCGGTCGCCGAGCACCCGCAGGCGCGGCCCGGCCAGCGGGGCGAGGGCGCTGGTCCACAGCTGGGAGCGGACCCCGCCGGTGTGGGTGAGGGCGAGGAAGGCGTCGTCGTCGACCACCGCGCCGTCCCGGCGGACGTCGATCTCCGCGTACACCGTCTCGACCGGCCCGAACAGCGTGAGCGCCTGGTCGACCAGGTGGCTGCCGAGGTCGTACAGGGTGCCGCCGACCTCGGCCGGGTCGGAGAGCTCGCGCCAGCCCGGCTTCGGCTTCGGGCGGAAGCGCTCGAACCGGGACTCGAAGCGGTGCACCCGGCCGAGCCGGCCCTCCTCGACCAGTCGGCGGACGGTCAGGAAGTCGCCGTCCCAGCGCCGGTTCTGGAACACCGACAGCAGCAGGCCGGACTTCTCGGCGAACTCGCACAGGTCGGCGGCCTCGGCGGAGCTCGCCGCGAGCGGCTTGTCGACCACGGTGGCCAGGCCCGCCAGCAGGGCGGTGCGGGCCAGCGGGACGTGGGTGCGGTTGGGGGAGGCGATCACCACCAGGTCGAACCGGTCCCGGTCCTCGAACAGTTGCTCGGGGGTGTCGAGGGCGCGGGCGTCCGGGTGGTCGCGGTGCAACTGCTCGCGGCGGTCGGGATTGGCGGTGACCACGGCGTCCAGCCGCAGGCCGGGAGTGGTGGCGATCAGCGGCGCGTGGAAGGCGGAACCTGCCAGGCCGTAGCCGATCAGGCCGACGCGGAACGGGGCGGAGGGCGTGCTGCTCATGCCCTCAACTCAACCATCCCGGGCCGCCGCGGTGACGGAGGCATCCCGGGCCGTCGGGCCGCCGGGCCCGGTCAGGGCCGCACCCGGCGGCTGTTGCGCAGGACGGCGGCCGCGGCGCCGGTCAGCAGCAGCACCGAACCCAGCGACACCAGCACGCCGTTCGCGCTGTCGTCGCCGTGGCCGCCGGCGTCGGTGCTGCTGCCGGTGTCGCCGCCGTTGCTCCGGGCGAGCGGCCGGCCGTCCGCCGGCGCGGCCGCGGCGGGCCCCACCGCGAGACCCCCGAACAGGACGGCCGCGGCGAACAGGACGGCGGGGCGGCGGGCGGAGGCCATCGGCGTGCTCCCTTGCGTCGTGCGGAGAGGACTTGTCCGGGACGCTAACCAGTGCTGGCACCGGATCTGACGGTACGTCAGGGTAGTTACGGGCTGCTTAAGCCGACGTTGAGGCTGCCCGGAGCGGCGACGACGCTCCGGGGCCCTCGGGCGTGCTCCCGGGTGCGGTCAGATCAGCTCGACCAGGTCCGCGATGGAGTCGACCACCCGGGTCGGGCGGTACGGGAAGCGGTCGACGTCACCGGCCTGGGTGAGGCCGGTCAGCACCAGGAAGGTCGACATGCCGGCCTCCATGCCGGAGACGATGTCGGTGTCCATCCGGTCGCCGATCATCGCGCTGTTCTCCGAGTGCGCGCCGATCGCGTTCAGGCCGGCCCGCATCATCAGCGGGTTCGGCTTGCCGACGAAGTACGGCTCGACGCCGGTGGCCTTGGTGATCAGCGCGGCCACCGCGCCGGTGGCGGGCAGCGCGCCCTCGGCGGACGGGCCGGTCTCGTCCGGGTTGGTGGCGATGAAGCGGGCGCCCGCGTCGATCAGCCGGACCGCCTTGGTCATCGCCTCGAACGAGTAGGTGCGGGTCTCGCCGAGCACCACGAAGTCCGGGTCGCTGTCGGTCAGGACGTAGCCCACGTCGTGCAGCGCGGTGGTCAGGCCGGCCTCGCCGATCACGTAGGCGGTGCCGTTCGGACGCTGGTCGGAGAGGAACTTCGCGGTCGCCAGCGCCGACGTCCAGATGTGCTCGGCCGGGACGTCCAGGCCCATCCGGGACAGCCGGGCGTGCAGGTCGCGCTGGGTGTAGATGGAGTTGTTGGTGAGCACCAGGAAGGGCTTTCCGGACTCACGCAGCCGCTTGATGAAGGCGTCGGCCCCCGGGATCGGCACGCCCTCGTGGATGAGGACTCCGTCCATGTCGGTCAGCCAGGTCTCGATGGGCTTGCGGTCTGCCACGTGGGTGTCTCCTCGGTCTTGCACAGGTCGAACGATCTTCGTGATCGCTCCGACCGGACACCACTGGCCGGCCGGGCGCCACAGGCTGCCCCAACGCCGGCCAGCCTAGTCGCCCGCCCCCGCCCGACGCAGGGGCGTCCGTCCCCGTCGTCCCCGTGAGGGGTGCGGGAGTGGACGCCCCCGGTGCCGACGCGCCGTCAGTTCGCGTACGGGTTGCCGCCGGGGGGCTGCGGCTGGTGGTACGGGGGCTGCTGCGGGGCCTGGCCGTACGGCGGCTGCTGTCCGTAGGGCTGCTGGCCGTACGGCGGCTGGGCCTGCGGCGGGTAGGGCTGCTGCTGCGGCGGAGCGCCGTAGGGCGGCGGCGGGACCGGCCCCGGGGCGGCGGGGCGCTTGCGGCGGGCGATCAGCGCGATGGCGAGGCCCAGCACCACGACGCCCGCCACCGTGCCGCCGACGATCAGCGGGAGGTTGCTGCTCGCGTCGGAGCCGGAGGGGGTCTGCGGCTGTGCGACGGGCGCCGCGGTGCCGGGCGCGTTGCCCGCCGGGTCGGTCGCGGGCGCGCTCGTCGGGGCGCTGCCCGCACCGGACTTGGTCGGGGCCGGGGCAGCACCACCGGCGGCGGCCAGCGGGCTGACGTCCGCCGGGCCCGGGTCGCCGGGCTCGGTCAGCGCGATCCGGGGGCGGATGACGCCGTAGCCCAGGTACTCGCTGCGCTCCTTGGGGTTGGTCGCGGTGTTGATCATCACCCGCAGGACCTGGTTGGCCGTCCAGTCCGGGTGCACCGACCAGATCAGCGCGGCGGAGGCGGAGGCCAGCGCGGCGGCGCTCGAAGTGCCGTGGCCGTTGCAGTAGCCCGACGGCCCGGTGCACGCACCGTAGATGTTGTCGCCGGGGGCGGCCAGCGCCACCTGCGGGCCGTGCTCCGACTCCGCGGTGACCTTGCCGTCGCGGTCGGTGGCCGCCACCGCGACGACTCCGGCCAGGCCGGAGGGGTACTCCAGGGCGTTGCCCTTGTCGCCGCTGTTGCCGGACGAGGCGAAGATCAGCACGCTGTGCGAACCCGCGTAGGCGATGGCCGACTTGAGTTTGTCCACGCTCGCGGGCTGCAGCGAGGTGGCCGCGATGCCCATGGAGATGTTGATGACCTTGGCCTGGTGGTCGACCGCGTAGGTGATGCCCTGGGAGACCTCGTCCGCGAACTCGACGCCCGATGCGAAGGAGTTGGCGGACGTGTCGCCGGTCTTGATCGGGAGGAGTTTCGCGCCCGGCGCGAGACCGTACGCGCCCTGGCCGTTCAGGCCCTTGCCGGTGCCGGCGATGTCGGTGGCCATGTGGGTGCCGTGACCGATCGGGTCGGACAGCACACCCCCGGGCTGGCCGCTGAGGTCCTTGCCGGGGAGGAGCTGCCCTTCCAGGTCGGGGGCGTCGCCCTTCACACCACTGTCGATCACGGCCACGGTGACGCCCCGGCCCGTGCTGGTCCTCCACATCTCGTCGGCGTGCATGGCGTCCAGATGCCACTGCTGCGCCCGGATCGAGTCCGCCGCGGACGCGGGCCCCGCCGACCATCCCCACAGCACGGCGCCGACGGCCGCCGCCGCGGCGAACCGCCGTCCGTGTCCTGTCCTGCCCGTTCGCCGCATCCCACTCTCCTTCGTGCTCCGTCGCCTTCGCCCGGGGCGCGCCCCGTCACACGGTTCGGCCCGGTCGCGGGAGCCGCAACTCCCGCGACCGGGCCGTCGAACCGGTCGTTACTCGATCACATTCGGGTTGGCCCGGCCCATGCCGGAGGTCCAGGTGTCCTCGTCCTCGTTCAGGTAGTCCGGGCGGTTGCCCTTGGCCTTGGACTTGCGGTTCGCACTGCCGCCGCCGATGCCGCCGCCGAAGGAGTTCCCGGCCCGGCCGTCCGCGCCCCGCTCGGCCCGGCCGCGCAGGCCGCTCCCGCCCGGGGTGAACTCGCCGCGCCCGCCGGTGCCGCGGCTCCCGCCGACGGCGCCGCCCGGGCGGCTCACCAGCCCGCTGCCGCGCGCCCCGCCGGCCCCGCCGCGGGCGCCACCGGCACCCCCGCCGCCACCGCCGTGCGGCATGCCGCCACCGCCACCGCCCGCGCCGGGAGCGCCGGGGCGGCCGGACTGGCCCGCCGCGCCCGCCGTACCGGTGCCGGACCCGGGAGCGCCGGCGCCGCCCCGGGCACCCGTCCCGGTCGTGCCACCCGCACCGGGGGCGCCGGGGCGGCCGCCACCGGCCGCGCCACCGCCGCTGTAGCCGCCGCCACCGGGCAGGCCGCCGCCGGGGAACCCGCCCCCGCCGTAGCCGCCACCGCCGCCCGAACCGCCGTACCCACCACCGCCGCCGTAGCCACCGCCACCGCCGGGCAGGCCGCCACCGCCACCGCCGACCGGGCCGGGCTGCGTCGGGCTCGGCGGCGCCGGCGCGGTCGGCACGTGGTCGATCCGCAGCGGGCCGGGGTCGGGGACGATCGGGTCCCGGCGGGGCAGGCCCGGGTGGAAGACGGCCTCGGGCGGCCGCATGACCGGCCCGGGGCCGGGCGGCGGGGCCGGCTGCAGGGTGGGCGGCGTCCAGGTCGGCATCGGGGTCTTGCTGCCGCCCCCACCGCCGCCGCCCCCACCGCCGGTGTAGCCGCCGCCCCCACCGCCGTAGCCGCCCCCGCCACCACCGGTGCCGCCACCGCCGATCGGCACGTCCTGGAGGTTGTACTCGTGCCGGGAGCCCGTCACCTGCGCCCCCGGCGGCGGCGGGAACACCGGCGGCTGCGCCGAGTTGAGCTGGGTGCTGGTGTGCTCGTAGGACTGGCCGAGGCGCTCCATCTGCGTGATGGCCTCCTGGTGCGCCTCGAAGATCCGGTCGGAGGCGGCCCGGGCCTGGTCCTCGGTGACCCAGTCGGAGTTGACCATGTGGGCGACCTTGTCGCCGAACATGCCGCCCAGGACGGTGCCGGCGCCCGGCAGCAGCACGCTGCCCACGACGGCGCCGCCGATGCTCATCGCCGTGTTGTCCTGGGCCTCGTAGCGGCGCACCGTCTCGATGTCCTGGTGCGGGACGTCCGGCATGCCGAGCTTGACGCTGCCGAGGGTCGCGGCGGCGCTCTCCATGTGGGTGCCGGCGTCCCGCGAGTAGGTGGCGAGGTCCATGGTGGAGCGGGAGACCTGGCTGCCCCAGGTCTTGAAGCTGTCGGCGGCGTCGCCCTGCCAGTCGAGGCCGCTGATGTGGCGGTGCAGTTCCTCGCTGATCTCGTCCATCCGGTGGGCGGCCTGGCGCAGTTGCTCGCCGACCATGGCGACGCCGATCGGGTCGGCGTGCTGGACCATGGCGACCAGTTGTTCGTGGCTGGAGCGTCCGATCTCGCCCGGCTGCAGCCTGACGAATCTCGCCTCTTCGAGTTCGGCCATTTCGTCTCTCCCCGTGTGTGTCGTGTGGACGGACCGGCCGTCAGTACGAGCCCTGCTGGTTGCCGCTCAGCCCGGACGGCGGCGCCTGGTGGCCGATCTGCTCCGTCCCGACCTGCTGGGTGCCGGGCCGTCCGCCGGCCGGCGGGAGCTGGGACTGGGCCCCGGCCTGGTTCAGGATCGAGTGGAACTTCTGCTGCTGCTCCGCGTCCGCGTTCTGGTAGCCGCGGGCCGCCATGTCGATGCTGGCGCTCATCGCCTCGATCTGGAGCGACAGCGTCCGGGAGAGCTGCTCCAGGTTGGCGTGCACCGTGCTGTAGGCCGACATCAGGTCGCCGGCCTGGCCGAAGTCCTGGCCGAGCTGACCGGCCGTCAACTGCTGCTGGGAGATCTTCCCGTGGCCCGCGGCGGAGCCGTCCAGGTCGCGCAGGATGTCGTCGACCCGGGCCTTGAAGGTCTGCAGGTTCTCGACCTCGACCTTGACCGCGCCCGCGCCGACCGCGCCGACCAGGGCGGCGGTCTGCGCGACCATGGCGGCGACCGCGCCGCCGATCACGCCGCCGACGGCTCCGGCGGCCGCACCGGCGACGGCGCCGTCCCCGGCGTCGTTCATGGCCTCGTTCATCGCGGTTCCCCTTTTCCCCCGTGGTGCGGCCCACCGCACCCACCGCACTGTGTTCTCTGCCGGACGCCCGCCCCCGAGGGGCTCCGGCCGCCCCGTTCCCGTTGACCGTGGGGCGCCAAGGGGAAAGGTTAGCGCCCGGGGCGGACCTCGGGCAGGGGTCCCTCCGGACACGTGCGACCGGTGCGGGAAACGGCGGAGCGCGGACGCCCCGGAACCCGGGCCGCCCGGGGGGTGCGGAAGGAGCCGGGGCAGGCTGTCGGCGCGACTGTGTAGCGTTCACCGCACAGGCCCGGGACGGGTCTGCCGAACGTGACGAGTGAGAGCGGCCGCCGTGCGGCGCGGCCGGTGTGGGAGGTACGACGTGACGGAGCAGGCGGAGACGTCCGTGGGCGGTGCCCTGGAAGTGCCCGAGTCCTGGCGGGGGGTCCTCGCCGAGGAGACCGGCAAGCCGTACTACGCGCAGCTGATGGAGTTCCTGGCCGCCGAGCGCGCCGAGCACGAGGTGTTCCCGCCCGCCGGGCAGGAGTTCTCGGCGCTCGCCGCGACGCCGTTCCAGGACGTGAAGGTGCTGATCCTCGGTCAGGACCCGTACCACGACAACGGCCAGGCGCACGGCATGAGCTTCTCGGTGCTGCCCGGGGTGAAGACCCCGCCGTCGCTGCGCAACATCTACAAGGAGCTGCACACCGACCTCGGCCTCCAGGTGCCGGACAACGGCTACCTGATGCCGTGGGCCGAGCAGGGCGTGCTGCTGCTGAACGCGGTGCTCACGGTGCGGGCGCACGAGGCCAACTCGCACAAGAACAAGGGCTGGGAGAAGTTCACCGACGCGGTGATCAAGGCGGTGTCGGCCCGCGAGGAGCCGTGCGTCTTCGTGCTCTGGGGCGGCTACGCGAAGAAGAAGCTCCCGCTGATCGACACCTCGCGCCACGTGGTGGTGCAGGGCGCGCACCCGTCGCCGCTGTCGGCCAAGCTCTTCCTCGGCAGCAAGCCGTTCTCGCAGATCAACGAGGCCCTGGAGGGCTTCGGCGACAAGCCGGTCGACTGGCAGATCCCGAACCTGAAGAAGTAGCGGGGCAGTGCGCCGGGCCCGGGGGAGGAGCAGCCGCCCCGGGCCCGGCCGCACGTCCGGAGGGGGTCAGAGGATCGGCGGCTCGGTCGCGGCGCGCAACCGCTCCGGCGTGACGCCCGCGGCGAGTTCGACCAGCCGCAGGCCCTCGGGGGTGACGTCGAGGACGGCGAGGTCGGTGACGATCCGGTGGACGACGGCGCGCCCGGTCGCGGGCAGCGACAGCTCGTTGACGATCTTGGGGCTGCCGTCCTTGGCGGTGTGCTCGGTCACCACGACCAGTCGGCGGGCCCCGTGCACCAGGTCCATCGCGCCGCCCATGCCCTTGACCATCTTCCCGGGGATCATCCAGTTGGCGAGGTCGCCGCGGGCCGAGACCTGCATCGCGCCGAGCACCGAGACGTCGATCCGGCCGGAGCGGACCATGCCGAAGGAGAACGCCGAATCGAAGTACGCCGCACCGGGGTCGACGGTGACGGTCTCCTTCCCGGCGTTGATCAGGTCGGGGTCGACGTCCTCCTCGGCGGGGTAGCGGCCGGTGCCGAGGATGCCGTTCTCGGAGTGCAGCACCACCCGCACGCCCGGCGGCAGGTGGTCGGGGATCAGGGTGGGCAGGCCGATGCCGAGGTTGACGTACTCGCCGTCGCGCAGCTCGCGGGCGGCCCGGGCGGCGAGCGCGGCCCGCGGGTCGAGCAGGGTGGCGGCGGCAGCAGCGGCGGCGGTCATCAGGACTCCTTCGGGGCAGGGGAGTTGACGGTGCGGCGCTCGATCCGCCGGTCGGCGGGGTCGGCGGCCACGATCCGGTCGACGTACACGCCGGGCAGGTGGACGGCGTCCGGCGGGATCTCGCCGGGCTCGACGATCCGGTCGGCCTCGACCAGGGAGATCCGGCCGGCGGTGGCGCACAGCGGGTTGAAGTTGCGGGCGGCGGCGTGGAAGACGCAGTTGCCGTGCCGGTCGGCGACCGCGGCCCGGACCAGCGCGAAGTCGGCGGTGATCGCCTCCTCCAGCAGGTAGCGGCGGCCGCCGAACTCCCGGACCTCCTTGGGCGGGGAGGCCAGCGCGACCGCGCCGCCGCCGGGGGCGTAGCGCCAGGGCAGGCCGCCCTCCTCGACCTGGGTGCCCGCGCCGGCGGGCGTGTAGAAGGCGGGGATGCCGGCGCCGCCGGCCCGCAGCCGCTCGGCCAGGGTGCCCTGCGGGGTGAGCTCGACCTCCAGTTCGCCGTTCAGGTACTGGCGGGCGAACTCCTTGTTCTCGCCGACGTACGAGGAGGTCATCCGGGCGATCCGGCCGGCCCGCAGCAGCAGGCCCAGGCCCCAGTCGTCGACCCCGCAGTTGTTGGAGACCACCCGCAGGCCGGTGGTGCCCGCGTCGACCAGCGCGCCGATCAGGGTGGACGGGATGCCGCACAGGCCGAAGCCGCCGACCGCGAGCACCGCGCCGTCGGGGACGTCCGCGACGGCGCGGGCGGGGGAGTCCAGGACCTTGTCCAACGGGGACCGCCTTGGGGGAGAGGAGGGCTGACTGCCGCCCCACCCTCCCCGCGGGCCCCGCCCGTCGCCATGGCGGTCGGCGCCACGGGGCGGGCGTGCGCCGTGTGGGCGCCGCACACCCGGCCCGGTCCGGCGGCCCGACATGGCGGCGGACCACACAGTGCGGGCCGCCGATGCGTCGGCCCGTCACATGTCGCGGCCCGGAAGGCTTCTCTACGGTTCCGGCATCCCACCAGCACCGGCACGTCAGGAGCCCGCCACCATGTCAGTCACGGACGCCACCCCCAGACGCCCCGTCCGGAAGCTCGCCGCGCTGGCCACCTGCGCGCTGCTCGCGGCGGGCTGCGCGAAGGCCGGCACCGCGGGCACCTCGGCCGAGGCCGGTGGCGGTGGCGGTGACCGGAGCCCGGTCAAGGTCGGCCTGGTGTACTCGAAGACGGGCCCGCTGGCCGCCTACGGCAAGCAGTACCTGGAGGGCTTCAAGGCGGGCCTGGCGTACGCCACCAAGGGCAGCAACGCCGTCGACGGCCACCCGGTGGAGCTCGCCGAGCAGGACGACGCGGGCGACCCGGCGAAGGCGGTGTCCGCCGCCAAGGACCTGATCGGCAAGAACTACCGGATCCTGGCGGGCTCGACGGCCTCCGGCGTGGCCCTGCAGGTCGGCCCGATCGCCGCCCAGAACAAGGTGCTGTTCATCTCCGGCCCGGCCGCCGCCGACAAGGTCACCGGCCTGAACAAGTACACCTTCCGCTCCGGCCGCCAGTCCTACCAGGACACCAGGGCCGCGGCCTCGTTCATCGGCGACGCCAAGGGCAAGAAGGTCACCGTGCTGGCCCAGGACAGCGCCTTCGGCCAGGCCAACGTGGCCGCCGTCAAGGACGTCCTGGGTGCCGAGGGCGCCACCGTGGACGCGGTGCTCGCCCCGCCGTCCGCGACCGACCTGACGCCGTTCGCCACCCAGGCGAAGGCCGCCAAGCCCGACCTGCTGTACGTCGCCTGGGCCGGCGACACCGCCGCCGCGCTGTGGACCTCGCTCAACCAGCAGGACGTGTTCGCCGCGACCAAGGTGGTCACCGGCCTGGACGTGGCCGCCTCCTACCCGCTGTTCGGTCCCGCCGCCGAGAAGATCGACTTCCTGAACCACTACTTCGCGGGCGCGGCCGGCGGCACCGACGCCGAGCTGGCGATGACCGACGCCGTCACCAAGGCCGGCTCCAAGCCCGACCTGTTCACCCCCGACGGCTTCACCGCCGCCCAGATGGTGGTGCACGCGCTGGAGACCACCAAGGGCTCCGACGCCGACACCGCCGCCCTGGTGAAGGCCCTGGAGGGTTGGAGCTTCGACGGCGTCAAGGGCAGGCTGACGGTCCGGGCCGAGGACCACGCGCTGCTGCAGCCGATGTTCCAGGTCAAGCTGACCGGCAGCGGCGCCGCCGCCAAGCCCACCGCCGTGAAGGTGCTGGACGCCGACCTGGTCGCCCCGCCGGTCGTCAAGACGGCGGGCTGAGCACCGTGAGCGCTCCCGCCCCGGTCCTGCGGCTGGCCGGCCTCGGCTGGTCGGTGCGCGGCGTCCCGATCGTGCAGGACGTCAGCCTGGACGTCGCCGAGGGCGAGTTCGTCGCCTTCATCGGCCCGAACGGGGCGGGCAAGACCTCCCTGTTCAACCTGGTCTCCGGCATCCACCCCGCCTCGCACGGGTCGTTGCACCTGGACGGCGCCGACATCACCACCCTGCCGGTGGCCGCCCGGGCCCGGCGGGGCCTCGGCCGGACCTTCCAGACCTCCTCGCTCTGGCCCGGCCTCAGCGTCGCCGAGCACGTCCGCCTCGCCGCCCAGGCCGCCGCCGGCCCCGCCGCCTCCTACCGGATCTGGCGGCGGGCCGGCCGCTACCGGCAGCAGGTCGAGGAGACCCTGGAGCGCACCGGCCTGGCCGACCGCGCCGAGGACCCGGCCGGTTCGCTCTCACACGGCGGCAAGCGGAAGCTGGAACTGGCCGTGCTGCTGGTCGGCGACCCCCGGCTGATCCTGCTGGACGAGCCGATGGCCGGGGTCAGCGCCGAGGAGGTGCCCGCCCTGGTCGAGCTGATCCGCTCGGTCCACCGCGAACAGGGCCGCACCGTGCTGATGGTCGAGCACCACATGGACGTGCTGCTCGGCCTGGCCGACCGGCTCGCCGTGATGCACCACGGCACCCTGCTCGCACTCGACACCCCCGACGCCGTGATGGCCGACGCCACCGTCCAGGGGGCCTACCTCGGGGAGGCGCTGTGACCGACGCCCTGCTGACGGTCCGTGACCTGCGGGTGGTGATCGACGGCCTGCACATCCTGCACGGGGTGGACCTGGACGTCGCCGCCACCGGCGTCACCGCCCTGCTCGGCCGCAACGGCGCCGGCAAGACCACCACCGTCAAGGCCGTGCTGGGCCTGGTGCCGCGCACCGGCACCGTCGCCTTCGACGGCGCCGACATCTCCCGGCTCCCCACCCACCTGGTGGTGCGCCGCGGCATCGGCTACGCCCCCGAGGACCGCGGCGTGTTCGCGGGCCTGAGCGTCGCCGAGAACCTCCGCCTCGCCGAACGCGGCCCCGACCCCGCCTACGACCTGGTGCACGAACTGTTCCCCGAGCTGAAGCAGCGGCACCGGCAGCCCGCCGGGACGCTCTCCGGCGGGCAGCAGCAGATGGTGGCGATCGCCCGCACCCTGCTCAACGGCAACCGGCTGATCATCGCGGACGAACCCACCAAGGGCCTCGCCCCGAAGATCGTCACCGAGGTCGCCGACGTGCTGGCCCGGGCCGCCGCGACCGTCCCCGTCCTGCTGGTCGAGCAGAACCTCGCCCTGGTCCGCCGGGTGGCCGGCCGCTGCGCCGTGCTCGCCGACGGCCGCACCGCCCACCAGGGCGACGCCCGCGCCCTGCTCGCCGACGAGGAAGCCGCCCGCCGCCTGCTCGGCGTCGGCAGCCACCGACCCGACTCCCCTGGGGGGACGCCCCGTTGAACACCGTCGTCCTGCTCGCCTGCACCGGACTCGGGCTCGGCGCGCTGTACTTCCTGGTCGCCTCCGGCCTGTCGCTGATCTTCGGCCTGATGGACGTGCTCAACTTCGCGCACGGCGCGCTGCTCTCGATCGGCGCCTACGCCGCCTGGTGGGCCGCCACCGACGGCGGCCTCGGCTTCTGGCTGGCCGTCCCGTTCGGCACCGCCGTCGGCACCGCCGCCGCCGTGCTGCTCGAACTCGTCCTGATCCGGCCGCTGTACGCCCGCCCCCGGGACCAGATCCTCGCCACCGTCGGCGTCGGACTCGCCCTGCCCGCCCTGCTGATGGGCGTCTGGGGCTCCGACGCCCGGCCCTTCCCGCAGCCCGCCGCGCTGGCCGGCACCGTCGACCTGCTCGGCGCGACCGTTCCCGTCAACCGCTTCGTGCTGATGGCCGCCGCCGCGGTCGTCCTGCTCCTGCTGCGGCTGTTCCTGGCCCGGACCCGCTACGGCCTGATCGTCCGGGCCGGCGTCGAGGACCGCGCCATGGTCACCGCCCTCGGCATCGACGTCCGCAAGGCGTTCACCCTGGTCTTCGCGATCGGCGGGGCCGCCGCCTCGCTCGGCGGCGCGCTGGCCGGGCTCTACTTCGGCTCGATCAACCCCTCGCAGGGCACCGGACTGCTGATCTTCGCCTTCGTCGTCGTGGTGATGGGCGGCATGGGCTCGGTCACCGGCGCCGCCCTCGCCTCGGTCGGCGTCGGCCTGGTCCAGCAGTTCGCCAACTACTACACAACCGCCGGCCTCGGGGACCTCTCCGTGGTCGTGCTGCTCGCCGTCCTGCTGCTGGTCAAGCCGCGCGGACTCACCGGGAGACTCGCATGACCCCCCTGCTCAAGAGCTGGTGGCCGCTGGCCCTGCTGCTGGTGCTGTGCGCCGCGCCGTACAGCGCACTGCCGCTGCCCGGCCTGCTGGACGGGCCGCTCGGCAGCCCCGGCAGCCTGCAACTGCTCGCGCTCTGCCTGCTCTACGGCGGCCTCGCCACCGGCTACGACCTGCTGCTGGGCCGCACCGGCCTGCTCTCCTTCGGGCACGCGCTGTACTTCGCCACCGGCCTGTACACCGCCGACCTGGCCATGCTGGAACTGCACCTCCCCTTCGCCGCCGCCGCGCTGTTCGGCGTCGCCTGCTCGGTGGCGCTCGCCCTGCTGCTCGGCTCGGTGTCGCTGCGGGTCACCGGCATCGGCTTCTCCATGGTCACGCTGGCCTTCGCCCAGGCCGGCGCGATCCTGGTGCAGCGCAACCCCGGCGGCCTGACCGGCGGCGAGGAGGGCCGCTCCGCGCCCGCCGAGCGGCTGCCCGACGCGCTGGTCGGCATCCAGCACACCGCGAACCTGTACTGGATCGCCCTCGGCTACCTGGTCCTGGTGCTCGCCGTGGTGCACTGGACGGTCGCCTCCCCGACCGGCCGGATCTGGGCCGGCATCCGGGAGAACGAACGCCGCGTCGAGGTGCTGGGCCTGCGCCCGTACGGCTTCAAGCTGGTCGCGTTCACCGTCTCCGGCGCGCTCGCCGGGGCCGGCGGCGTGGTGTACCTGCTGCTCACCGGCGGCGCGACCCCGCAGGCCGCGAGCTCCGACGCCACCCTGGCGCTGCTGGTGATGGTGGTGCTCGGCGGCTCCGGCACCCGCTGGGGCCCGCTGCTCGGCGGCGTCCTCTACACCTGGGCCGCGCACCGGCTCGGCGACCTCGCCAACTCCGCCTCGGTGGCCGAACTCCCGGCCGTGCTGCGGGTTCCGCTCTCCCAGCCGCTGTTCCTGCTCGGTACGCTCTTCGTCGCCGTGGTGTACCTGCTCCCCGGCGGGCTCGCCCGGCTCCCCGCCCGCCTGCGGGCCGGCCGCACCGCACGGTCGGCCGCCGCTCCCGTCACCGCCGTCCCGGAAGGCGCCGCATGACATCCCCTCAGGAACTCGCCGTCCCCGTCGAGGGCGGCGACCTCGCCGTCCTGCACTGGCCCGCGACCGCCCCCGGCGCGCCCGTGCTGGTCGCCGTGCACGGCATCACCGCCAACGCGCTCGCCTGGGGCGCGCTGGCCCGGCTGCTCGACGGCCGGGCCGCCCTGTACGCCCCCGACCTGCGCGGCCGGGCCGCCAGCCGCGAGCTGCCCGGCCCGTACGGCCTGGCCCGGCACGCCGAGGACACGGCCGCGCTGATCACCGCCCTGGACACGGGCCCGGTCCGGCTGGTCGGCCATTCGATGGGTGCCTGGGTCGCCGCCCTGATGGCCGTCCACCACCCCTCCCTGGTACGGGAGTTGACCCTGGTGGACGGGGCGGTGAGCTTCCCGCTGCCGGCCGGGGTCCGCCCCGAGGACGCGCTCGCCGCCGTGCTCGGCCCCGCGCTGGCCCGGCTCTCGGCCGTCTTCGAGTCCCGGGCCGCCTACCGGGCCTTCTGGCAGGCCCACCCCGCCTTCGACCCGTGGACCGACGAGCTCGACGCCTACACCCAGCGCGACCTGGTCGGCACCGAACCCGCCCTGGTCTCCTCCTGCGTCCACGCGGCGATCGACACCGACGGCACCCAGGTCCTGCTGGACCCGGAGGCCGCCGCCGCGATCCACCGCCTCACCGTCCCCGCCCGCCTGCTGTACGCCGCCCGCGGCCTGCTCGACGAACCGCAGGCCCTCTACGACGCCCGGCGCCTGGCGGCGGCCGACCTCGCCGTCCCCACCGAGCTCGTGCCGGACACCAACCACTACTCGATCATCGCCGCCCCCCGCCTGGCGGCGCTCCTGCTCGGCAACTGAGCGCTTTCACACCGAGGGCCCCGGCCCGGCTCAGACGAAGGTCTGCCAGCCGCCGGCCGGGGCCTGGCCGACGTTCAGGGTGCGGAGCTTGCGCAGCACGGCCTGGTCCTGCACCTCCAGCCACTCCACCAGCTGCTTGAAGGAGACCAGGCGGACGTCGGGCTTGCCGGCGATCTGCTTCAGGGTCTCCTCGACGGCGTCCATGTAGATGCCGCCGTTCCACTGCTCGAAGTGGTTGCCGATGAAGAACGGCGCCCGGTTGGTGGTGTAGGCGCGGTTGAAGCCCGCCAGGTAGGAGTCCCGGGCCTGGTCGCGCCACTGGCCGTACTTGCCGGCGTCGCCCTTGGTGGAGCCGCCGGACTGGTTGGCCAGGATGTTGTAGTCCATCGACAGCACCTGGAAGCTGTGGCCGGGGAACGGGATGCCCTGCAGCGGGAAGTCCCAGATCTTGCCGTCCTGGACCTTCTGCGGCCAGATCTGCAGGCCACCGGGGGAGGAGGCGTCGTACTTCCAGCCCAGCTTGGCGGCGGTCGGCAGCAGCGCCTTCTGGCCCTCCAGGCAGGGGGTGCGGCCGCCGATCAGCTCCTTCTTGTAGTCGAAGGGCAGCGGGTCGAGGTCGGTGAAGCCGGTGTTGGTCCGCCACTGGGTGACGAAGCCGACCGCCTGCTCGATCTCGCTCTCCCAGTCCTCCGGCGTCCACTTGTTGACGCCGTTGCCGTCGGAGCGGGTCGAGCAGAAGTGCCCGTTGAAGTGGGTGCCGATCTCGTGTCCGGCCAGCCAGGCCTGGCTGATCAGCTTCAGCGTGTTGCGGACGGCGTTCGCGGACAGGAACGGGATGTCCGAGGCACCGACCGAGTGCTTCGGCGGGTGGTAGAGCGAGGACTTCTCCTTCGGCAGCGCGTAGATGCCGGACAGGAAGAAGGTCATCGTCGCCTTGTGCTCCTCGGCGAGCTTGAGGAAGCGGGTGAACTGGCCGTCGTCGGTGGCGCCCGCGCCGTCCCAGGACAGCACCACGAACTGCGGCGGGGCCTCGCCGGGCTTGAGCTTCTCGGGCACCGGCTGGTTCGGCTGCGCGCCGGTGTCGGCGGTCGATCCGTCGCCGATCGGGGTGCCCTTGACGGTGGGCTGCGCCGAGCCCCCCTTGCCGCCCCCGCCCCCGCCGGTCCCCCCGGCGTCCGAGCCGCTGCCGCCGCCACCCCCGCTGGAACAGGCGGCGACGGCCCCGAGGGCCGCAGTGGCCGCGGTGGCGGTCAGCACTGTCCTGCGCGAGATGGTGCTCATGGTCTCCCCTGCCGCGTGGGCCCGGCCGAAAGAAGCTCCGGCGGCCGACACGCGGCCCCGGAGGTCAACTTCTGGCAAAATCGGACAATTTGACGGTATCGCCATCCCAGGATGGCACGTCCGGGGTGGTGCGTACCAACCCGCCCGCCCGCCAACCACTCATCACGCGACCGGGCCCGGAACGGCTCCCGCGGAGCCCGCCTTGTTGCTGTCCTGGGACAGAGCGGCCGCCCCGGAGGGGAACGCTCAGGCGCCCTCGACCAGCACCGCGAGCTTGCGCCGCCGCCGCACCAGCTGCACCACGACGGAGCTGACCGCCGTCGCGGCCGCGCAGGAGACCGCGAAGCTCAGCCAGGCGGTGTCGAACCAGTGCAGGTTCAGCCAGCCCAGGCTGACGATGTACCCGGCCCACACCACGGCCGCCACCGCCGACCAGCGCAGGAAGGTCCACGGCCGGTGCGGGGAGTGGCCGACCGCCAGGTCCAGCACCGTCCGCCCGGCCGGCACGAAGCGCGCCACGATCACGATCGCCGCCGCGGCCCGGCCCGCCCGCCCGGCCAGTGCCCGCTGCACCCGCTCCACGCCGGCCGCCAGCCGGGGCCGGCGCGCCAGGCGGCGGTGCACCGCCGGGGCGCCGCGCCGGGCCAGGTGCAGCAGCAGCAGGTCGCCCAGGAACGAGGCGACCGCCACGCCGGCCGCCAGCAGGAACGGCGAGCCGCCCATCTGCCCGGTCTTCAGCACGGCCAGGATCACCAGCGTCCCGCTGGGCAGGAACGGCAGGAAGGCGTCGCCCAGGACGGCGGCCAGGGCGAGCCCGCAGTACCAGGCGGGGCCGATCACGGCATTGGCGTCCAAGGTGGTTCTCCCTCCAGCGCGCCCGGGGGAGAGGCGACTGTACGGGGGACAACGCTAGCGCGGGCACATTTCATGTCATGAAGCACCCCCTGTGGTGCACCGCACACGCGCGGTGCACACGCGCGGTGCGCACGCGAGAGCCCCCGGGCGGGGTGCCGCTCCGGGGGCTCGTGGGATCGAACGGCGCTGGTCCAGCCCGCCGATCTGTCGCAGGTGCGCGGAGCCGGTACGTGCTCCCCGCCGATCACCAGCCTGCCGCACCGCACGGCCCGCGACGGCCGTTCCACCTGGCGGGTTCTCGCGCTGGCGTGAAGTCGCCACGCAGTGTTGCCTGCTGTCGGACCGTCAGCCCGCCGCCGCCCCCGCCCCGGCACCCCGCCGCCGGGCCCGGGAACAAGGCGCCGCGGCCCGCTGGTTGTCCCCCGACGAACGCCCGGGCGCCCGGCCGGGGCACCAGGAGGACGCACCGCATGAGCACCGCACCGGAGCCGACCGCCCCGCAGCCCGCCGAGACCGCCACCCCGGCCCCCGTCCCGGCCGCCGCCCCCGCCCCGCAGCCCGGGGACCGGATCCGCGGCCGCGCCTCCGGCGGCGCCCCCGCCCCGCTCTCCGTCCTCGACCTCGCCACCATCGGCACCGGCCACACCCCCGGCGAGGCGCTGGCCGCCACCACCGAGCTCGCCCGGGCCGCCGAGGGCTGGGGCTACCACCGGTTCTGGGTCGCCGAGCACCACGGCATGCCCGGCATCGCCTCCTCCGTCCCCGCCGTGCTGCTCGCCCACCTCGGCGCGCACACCTCCACGCTGCGCCTGGGCTCCGGCGGCGTGATGCTGCCCAACCACGCCCCGCTGGCGATCGCCGAGCAGTTCGGCATGCTGGAGGCCCTGCACCCCGGCCGGATCGACCTCGGCCTCGGCCGCGCCCCCGGCACCGACCAGGCCACCGCCCGCGCCCTGCGGCAGAGCGCGACCGACGGCGCCGAGGACTTCCCGCGCCGGCTCGCCGAACTGATCCACTTCCTGGACGGCGACTTCCCCGACGGCCACCCCTACGCCCGGCTGGCGGCCGTCCCCCGCTCGGCCTCCCGCCCGCCGACCTGGCTGCTCGGCTCCTCCGGCTTCAGCGCCCGCCTCGCCGCCGGCCTCGGCCTGCCGTTCGCCTTCGCCCACCACTTCAGCGCCGCCAACACCGTCCCCGCGCTCGACCTCTACCGGGACGGCTTCACCCCGTCCGCCGTGCTGGCCGAGTCGTACGTGCTGATCGGGGTCAGCGCCGTCGCCGCCGAGAGCCGGGAGCGGGCGCTCTGGCTGGCCCGGTCTGCGGGCCTGGCGATGCTCCGGCTGCGGCAGGGCCGGCCCGGCCCGATCCCGACCCCGGAGGAGGCCGCCGCGCACCCCTACACCATGGTCGAGGAGGACTTCCTGGACTCCTGGCTGGCCAACGTGGTGCTGGGCACCCCCGAGGAGGTCGCGGCCGGCCTGGAGGCGCTGCGCCGGCGCACCGGCGCGGACGAGCTGATGGTCACCTCGCACATCCACGGGCACCGCAACCGGCTGGAGTCCTACCGCCTGATCGCCGAGGCGTACGGCCTCACCGGCTGAGCCCGCCGGGGCCGTCGAGCCCGCCCGGCCCCCGCCGGCCCCGGTCGCGCAGTATCGCGGTGATCGCCTCCGGGGCCCCGGGCCGGGCGTAGTACCAGCCCTGCGCGGTGTCGCAGCCGGTCTGCCGGAGCCGCTCGACCTGGGCGGCGTTCTCGATGCCCTCGGCGGTGACGGTCAGTCCGAGGGCGTGCGCGAGTTGCACCACCGCGCCGACGATCTGCTCGTCGGCGGCCCGCCGGCCGTCCGCGCCCGGCGTGGTCTCCCGGAACGCCTCGACGAAGGTGGCGTCCAGCTTCAGGGTGTGCACCGGCAGCCGGGACAGGTAGGCCAGGTTGGAGTACCCGGTGCCGAAGTCGTCGATGGCGATCCGCACGCCCGTGTCGGCCAGCGCCTGCAGCGCCTGCAGCGGGCGCCCGCCCGGGCCCAGCAGGTCGCTCTCGGTGATCTCCAGCTGGAGCAGCCGGGCGGGCAGCCCGGTGCGCTCCAGCACCTCGGCGACGTCGGCGACCACGTCGGAGTCCCAGATCTGCCGGGCCGCCAGGTTCACCGAGACGAAGGCCTCGGCCGCGGGGAACTCGTCCAGCCAGCGCCGGGCCTGCCGGCAGGACTCCTCCAGCACCCACTTGCCGAGCGGGACGATCGCCCCGGATTCCTCGGCGATCGGGATGAACCGGTCCGGCGACAGCAGCCCCAGCCGGGGGTGGCGCCAGCGCACCAGCGCCTCGGTGCCGTGCACGGTGCCGTCGGCCAGGCCCACCAGCGGCTGGTACTCGACCAGGAACTCGCCGCGCTCCACCGCCGGGCGCAGCGCCGTCGCCAGCAGGTGCCTGGTCAGCTGGTCGGCGCCGCGGTCCCGGTCGTACAGCGTCCAGCGGGCCCGGCCGTCGGACTTCGACCAGTACAGTGTGGAGTCGGCGTCCCGGATCAGGTCGGTGGGCGTCGAGCCGTGCACCGGGCGCTCCACCACGCCGATCGAGGCGGTGACGGTCAGCCGGTGCCCGGCCACCTCGAACGGCCGCTCCAGCGCCGCCATCAGCGCCGCCGCCAGCTCGGTCAGCTGCCGGTCGCCGCCGCTCGCGGTGACCAGCACCGCGAACTCGTCGCCGCCCAGCCGGGCCACCAGCCGCCCGTCCGCGTGCCCGAAGTCGCGCTCCAGCCGGGCCCCGACCGCCACCAGCAGCTGGTCGCCGACGTGGTGGCCGAGCGTCTCGTTGATCGCGGCGAAGCCGTCCAGGTCGACGTAGCACAGACCGACCCGGCGCTCCTCGCCCGCCTCCGGCCGGTCCTGGCCGTCCGGCTTGAACGCGGCCTCCAGCCGCTCGTAGAAGGCCGTCCGGTTCGGCAGCCTGGTCAGCGGGTCGTGCAGCGCCTGGTAGGCGAGCCGGTCGCCGAGCTTGCGCTGCTCGGTGATGTCCTCGACGGTGACCAGCGTGTAGGAGGGGGCGCCCCGGTCGTCGCGGACCAGCGAGGCGGTGACCCGGCCCCAGACCTCGCGCCCGGCGCGGTGCTTGAGCCGCTTCTCGGCGCTCATCCGCTCGCGCTCGCCGCGCACCAGCTCGCGGTAGCGCCGCCCGGAGGGCTCCTCGGGGTCGATGATGTCGCGAATGTGCATGCCGGGGAGCTCGGCGCTCTCCCGGCCGAGCATCGCCGCGAACGCCGGATTGCCCTCGATCAGCAGGTTGTCGGTGCCGACCAGCAGCAGGCCGATCCCGACGTCGGAGAAGGCCGACCGGAACCGGGACTCGCTGGCCCGCAGCGCCTCGGCGAGCTGCCCGGGATCGCCGCCCACCGGGTGCCCGCAGGCCGCGCAGACCTCCCGCGGACCGGTGTCGGGGCGCGGCGTTCCGGGCCGCCCACCCCGAAGGTGTGCGTCGGTCCCGAGGTTCCGGCCCGGCACGGCACGCTCCCGTCCGCTGCTGCGACTGGTCGGACCGGCTGCCCCCGCGGGCGGGCCGGCCCCGCGGCCCGCCGTCCGGCGGCCCCGGTGGCCGGGAGCTGTCGGCGGCCTCGGGCCACGCTTGTCGATCATAGGCCGCCGTTGTGACTGTGCGCGACCGCCGCAGGAGTGATGCGTGAGGAATGTCCGCAGATGTCCGCTACATCCCGGACGGCGCCCCCGGCGGCACCGGCGGCGCCCGCCGGGGACGTACCTCATTGCTCACGCACCGTAGCGGTACGTGAGTGGACGGGGCCTCGGGTGACGGAGCGTCAACCCGACGGCTCCGGGACGGTCAGCCCAGGTTCGCGGACAGCGTGATCTCGGTGCCCGCCAGCGCCTTGCTCACCGGGCAGTTCGCCTTCGCGTCCTCGGCGGCCTTCACGAAGCCCGCCTCGTCCAGGCCCGGGACGGTGCCGACCACGGTCAGGTGGATGCCGGTGATGCCGGTGCCCGGCTGGAAGGTCACGTCCGCCTTGGTGTCCAGTGCGGTCGGCGGGGTGCCGGCGCCGGTCAGGCCGTGCGAGAGCGCCATCGAGAAGCAGGCCGAGTGCGCGGCCGCGATCAGCTCCTCCGGGCTGGTCTTCCCGTTCGGGGTCTCCGCCCGGGCCGGCCAGGACACCGGGTACGCGCCGATGCCCGAGGAGTCGAAGGTCACCAGGCCCTTGCCGTCGAGCAGGTTGCCCTCCCACTCGGTGTGCGCGGTGCGGGTCGTTGCCACGATCAGGTACCTCCTGTTGAGGGGAACTGCCGGTCGAACTGCTGCGCCCGCGACCGGACTTCCGGCCGCGACCCGCCCAGCCTACGGCCCCCGACCGGGCCGGGTGGGCGAACGCCGCGCCACGGACCGGGCGTGCGCCGGGGCGCGCGGCGGGCCCGCCCCGACCGGGCCGCCGCACCGCGTCCCACATGCCGGAACGCCCCCGCGAACGGGGCCGGTCCGGCCGGTGCGCCCTGTTAGATTGGCCGTTCGCCGCGCCCGAGCGCCCACCCGCACCCCGCATCGGAGCCACCCCACATGACGGACCAGCCCACCGCCGCCCCGGCGGGGATCGACGACGCCGTGCGCGCCGAGCTGAACCGCCTGCGCGAGTCCATCGACAACATCGACGCCGCCGTCGTCCACATGCTGGCCGAGCGCTTCAAGGCCACCCAGCAGGTCGGCCGGCTCAAGGCCGAGCACCGGCTGCCCCCGGCCGACCCCGAGCGCGAGCGCCGCCAGATCACCCGGCTGCGCGAACTCGCCGTCAGCGCCAACCTCGACCCGGTCTTCGCCGAGAAGTTCCTGAACTTCATCATCGCCGAGGTGATCCGCCACCACGAGGCCATCGCCAACGACGCCCAGCCCGAGCGCTGACCCGCCGGCCCCGGCCGCTCCGCCCGCGGGTTGTCCGCTCCGGTTAAAGACCGGATTTCGCGCCGCCGCCCGGGCGGGTTAGCGTGCAGGTTCTTCCGGAGGAGGCGGTGTCGGTGGCGGTCGCGGTGCACGAGGGGCCTGCGCGGGAGCAGAACCGGCGCCGGCGCCGGCCCTGGTACGTCGAGCTGCCCGTGATGATCGCGGTCGGTCTGGTGATCGCCGTGCTGATCAAGACCTTCCTGTTCCAGATGTTCTCGATCCCGTCCGGGTCGATGGAGAACACCCTCCAGGTCGGCGACCGGGTCGCCGTCAACAAGCTCGCCGCCCACACCGGTTGGCGGCCCGAGCCCGGCGAGCCCGTGGTCTTCAAGGACCCGGGCGGCTGGCTGCCGCCCGCTCCGAAGGGCGGCAACCCCGTCAGCGGGGCGCTCCACTCCGGCCTGTCCGCGGTCGGACTGCTCCCGCCCGGCGACGACTACCTGGTCAAGCGGGTCATCGCCACCGGCGGCCAGCGCGTCGCCTGCCACGGCAGCACCCTCACGGTGGACGGCCGGACCGTCGCCGAGCCCTACCTGCACCCCGGCGACGACTCCTGCGCCGGCATGGACTTCGGCCCGGTCACCGTTCCGGCCGGCCACGTCTGGGTCGAGGGCGACCACCGCAGCGACTCCGCCGACTCCCGCTACCACCGCGAGGACGCCAACGGCGGCGCCGTCCCGGTCGGCAACCTGGTCGGCCCGGCCAGCGCCGTCGTCTGGCCGCTCGGCCACTTCGACTGGTTCGGCTGGACCGGCCGCTGACGCCCCCTCAGCCCGCTCCCGCCCGGGCGTACGATGATCGGGTGTTCATCCTGGAGCTGACCTACACCGCCCCGCTGGAGCGGATCGACGCCCTGCTGCCCGCCCACCTCGCCTGGCTGGACGAGCACTACGCCGACGGCACCTTCCTCGCCTCCGGCCGCAAGGTCCCGCGCGACGGCGGCATCATCCTCGCCGTCGCCCCCGACCGCCCCACCGTCGAGGCCCTCGCCGCCACCGACCCCTTCGTCCCGGCCGCCGCCGCCACCTACCGCATCACCGAGTTCGTCGCCACCACCACCGGCCCCGCCCTCGCCCCGCACCGCGAAACCCTCCCGGCCTGACGGCACCGGCCCGGTTAGCTCCGGCTGGCGGACTGGGCGGCGAAGGCGCCGGCCAGGACGAGGGTGCCGCCGAGGAGTTGGGGGGTGCCGAGGTGTTCGCCGAGGAGGAACCAGGCGAGGACGGTGGCGACCACGGCCTCCAGGTTGGCGACCACGCCGGCCACGGGTGGGGAGAGGTACTGCACGGAGACCACGCCGGTGAGGTAGGCGAGGACGGTGGCGACCAGGACCATCCAGAGCGCGGGGAGCAGGGCCGGCAGCTGGTGGCCGTCCATGGTGACGGTGCGGCCGAGCAGGGACCAGTCGGCCCGCCAGGGGCGGGTGAACGCGGTGAGCAGGACGGCGCCGATCAGCAGTCCGTACGCGGAGACCGCCAGCGGGTCGACCGGGCGCTCGCCGCGCCGCCCCGCGTCGGCGAGGACGAAGTAGCCGACCTGGCAGCAGGCCGCGCCGAGCGCGAACAGGACGCCGAGCGCGTCGAAGCCCAGGCCGTTCCAGACCTCGACCACGCAGGCCAGGCCGGCCACCGCGACGCCCGCCCCGGCCATCGCCCGGCGCGGGACGTGGCGGCGCTGCACCAGCCGGACGTACCCGATCAGCAGCGGCGGGCCCAGGTACTCGATCAGCAGCGCCACGCCCACCGGTATCCGCGAGATCGCCGCGAAGTAGCAGGCCTGCACGCCCGCGACGGCCAGCAGGCCGAAGCCGAACAGCACCCCGGGCCGGCGCAGCACCGCGTCCCGGTGCCGCCAGGCGACCGGCAGCAGCACCGCGGCCGCGCCGGTCACCCGCAGCCAGACGGTGTGGGCGGGCGAGAGCCCGGCCTCGATCAGCGGTTTGGCGGCCGTCCCGGACCCGCCGAAGGCGACCGCGGAGACCAGCGCCAGCGCCAGCCCGACCGTGGCGGCCCGCCGGGCCGGGGCCGGGCCGGCCGCGGTGGCGACGGGGGAGGGGGCAGGGGCGTCCACGGGAAGGCCCACGGGAACGTCCACGGGAACGGCGGAGGGGTCCGAGCTGCTGTGCACCGCCGCATTGTGCCAGCTCGGACCCCTCCGCCGTAAGGTGCTATTCCGCGGTTTGCTGCTGGTTCGGCTGCTGGTTCGGTTGCTGGTTCGGCTGGTTGCCGAGGACCCCGCCGACCCCGCCGATCCCGGACTCGGCCGGCGCGCTCGGCGTCCGGCTCGGGCCCCCGGTCGGCCGCGCCGACGGGCTGCGGGTCGGCCGGGCGGCACCGTCCCCGGTGGGCCGCGGGCTGGGCGTGCCGGTGGCCGCGCCGGTGCTCCCGTCGCCGGGCCGCCCGGTGGCGGTGTCGGCGCCGTCGCCCGCGGACGGGCTCTGGCTGGGCGCGGCCGGGCTGCTGGGCGTGCTCGCCGAGGACCCCGCGGACGGGGTGCGGCTCGGCCCGGCGAAGTCGTTGACCGGCTGCCCGGCCAGCGCCGCCTTCATGTACGCCGTCCAGATCTGGGCCGGGAACTTGCCGCCGGCCGCGTTGCCCGCGCCGCCGACCCCGTCCAGGCCGATCTGCTTGCCGCTGCCCGGCTCCTGGCCGAACAGGCCCACCACGGTGACCAGTTCGGGGGTGTACCCGGCGAACCAGACCGACCGGGACTCGTCCGAGGTGCCGGTCTTGCCGGCCGCCGGCCGGTTCAGCGCGGCGGCCCGGTAGCCGGTGCCACCCTGGTCGTCGACGACGCCGCGGAGGATCGCGGTGGTGGCCCGCGCGGTCTCCTTGGAGACCGCCTGGGTGGCCTCGTGCCCGGGCAGCTGGACCTGCTCGCCGCCGTGCGCCAGCGACTTCACCAGCCACGGGGTGATCTGCCGGCCGTCGTTGTCCAGGGCGGCGTACACCCCGGCCATCTGCAGCACGCTGGGGGTGGCGGTGCCGAGCGGGATCGACGGGACGGCCCCGAGGCCGGGGGTGTCGGCGGGCAGGCCGAGCGCCACCGCCGTCGCCCGCACCTTCTCCAGTCCGGTGTCCTGGGCGAGTTGGGCGAACGCCGTGTTCACCGACCAGTCGGTGGCCTGCTGCAGGGTGATCTGCCCGTACGAGCGCTCGCCCTCGTTCGGCGGGGCGTACGGGGTGCCCTTGGCGCCGCGCACCGCCCGCCGGTTGGTGCCGTCGTACACGGTGTCGGCGGTGATCCGCTCGCCGTACTGGGTGCGCGCCCCCGACTCCAGGGCGGCGGCCAGCGCGATCGCCTTGAAGGTCGAGCCCGCCTGGTAGTCGGTGCGGGTGGCGTTGTCGACCCAGTGCTTGGTGGCGTCGGCGCCGCCGTACAGCGCCAGCACCTGCCCGGTCGCCGGGTCCACCGAGACCGCGCCGGCCTGCGCCGCCGCGTCCACCTTGCGGACGTCCGGCTTCAGGTTGTCGGTCAGCTGCGACTGCACCGCGTCCTGCAGCTGCTGCTGCTTCCCGGAGTCGACGGTCAGCGTGATGGTGTAGCCGCCCTGGGCGAGCTGCGCGTCCGAGACGATGCCGCGGTCGGTCAGGTACGAGGTGGCCGCGGCCACCAGGTACCCGGCCTGCCCGGACAGGCCCGGCGCGGACTTCGGCGCCTGCACCTCGGGGAAGGCGGTGTTGCGCCGCTCCTCCGGGTCCAGCCACTTCTTGGCGACCATGCCGTCCATCACGTAGTTCCAGCGCGCCACCGCCCGCTGCTTGCCGGTCTCGGTGGCCGAGGACACGTCGTAGGCGCTCGGCGCGTTCAGCAGCGTCGCCAGGTAGGCGCCCTGGGCGGCGGTCAGCTGGCTCGCGTCCACCCCGAAGTACGCCTGCGCCGCGGCCTGCACGCCGTACGCGCCGCGCCCGTAGTACGAGGTGTTCAGGTAGGCGGAGAGGATGTCGTCCTTGCTCTCGGTGGCGTCCACCTTGAACGCGATGAACACCTCCTTCACCTTCCGGGTGACGGTCTGCTTCTGGTTCAGGTACGCGTTCTTCACGTACTGCTGGGTGATGGTGGACCCGCCCTGGGTGGAGCCCCCGGAGGCGGTGTTGAGGGCGGCCCGGGCCATGCCCTTGAAGTTGACCGCGCCCTCGGAGTAGAAGTTGCGGTCCTCGGCGGCCAGCGCGGCGTGCTGCGCGGCGGGGGAGACCTTGTCCAGCGGGACGTTCTGCCGGTTGGTCTGCCCCGTGCGGGCCAGCAGCGAGCCGTCCGAGTAGAGCCAGGTGTTGGACTGCGCCGTGGCCGTGGCGTGCGCGTCCGGCACCTTCACCAGGGTGATGCCGAGCACGAACAGCCCGATCCCCAGGACCGTCGAGCCGGCCAGGCCGAGCAGGGTGATCCGCCAGGTGGGTATCAGCCTGCGCCAGCCGGTCCGCTTCCTGCGCTCACGCGGTTTTCGAGGCAACGGAGACCTTCCCGCAGGCCCCGGACGGGCTGCTCACTGGGGGACGAGGACGACGGACCTCGCCAGCCTGACTGATCGACTTGTCAGATGTTAGGGAACTATGTCCCATTTTTCCTAAGACGATCTTTAAATCCTGCTTGGTTTCGTTCCCTCCCCCTCCTCAACGAGCGGACCCCGCACGGGGACATGGCCGGAGAACGCCGAAGGCCCCCCGCTTCCGCGAGGGGCCTTCGACCGTCTGTGCGCCGCCAGGGACTCGAACCCCGGACCCGCTGATTAAGAGTCAGCTGCTCTAACCAACTGAGCTAGCGGCGCCTGCTGACGGAGAGAACACTACACGCTCCCCGACCTGCGGTGAAACCCGGTTTCCGGGAGCCCGCCCGGCCGGCCCGGGAACGCCGAAGGCCCCCCGCTTCCGCGAGGGGCCTTCGACCGTCTGTGCGCCGCCAGGGACTCGAACCCCGGACCCGCTGATTAAGAGTCAGCTG
>NZ_JBIUTD010000012.1:160792-223588 GCF_044741705.1 Kitasatospora sp. NPDC088134
TGCTCTAACCAACTGAGCTAGCGGCGCCTGCCGACCCGGAGAACATTACACGGACCGGCCCGAACCACCGAATCGTGCCGGCCCGGACGCGGAAAGTGACCGGCCCGAAGCCGGGCGCGGGGCCGGGTGGGCGGGGCTGGTCCGACCGGGCGGACGCCCGTCCGCGCCGCAGGGGGCGCGCTGCCGGACAGCGCGGTGATCACGAGGAGCCCGGGGGCGGTCCCGGGGAGTCGCGGTGAGTCCGCCCCCGTGTCCGCGCCGTCCTCCTTGACCTTCCGCGTTGTCCGCGAAGCGCCCGTGTCGTTCTTCCATCCGGGAGGAATGTATCGGGTCGAACGGGGCGGACGGGACAATCCGCCCGGCACATCCCCGGGAATCGGCCCCGCTGTCACCCGGTTCGCGCACAGCGGCGTCAACTCTGCCTGACGGACGCCCCGATCGGCCCGGCCCCGGCCAACCGGCGTGCCGGGCACGGTGCGTGCGCCGCCGTCCCCGGGCTGCCAGGATCGCGGTGTCCAACTCCCCGCCCGCGCCCGCCCCCTGCGGCGCGGCCCCGCACCGAAGGCAGGCCGATGACCGCCGCCCCCGACCGCTACCGTCCGGTCCGCCGGATGCTGGCCCGCGACCGGGGCGAACCCCACCGGGTCGCCACCCCGCTGGAACTCTTCTTCGACCTGTGCTTCGTGGTGGCCATCGCCCAGTCCGGCCGCGAACTCGCGCACTCCCTCGCCGAGGGCCGGGTCGGCCACGCCCTGCTCGGCTACGCGATGGCGTTCTTCGCGGTCTGGTGGGCCTGGATGAACTTCACCTGGTTCGCCTCCGCCTACGACGTCGACGACGTGCCCTACCGGCTCACCACCCTGGTGCAGATCACCGGCGTGCTGGTGCTCGCCGCCGGCGTGCCGCGGATCTTCGAGGACCAGGACCTCACCCTCGGCGTGGCCGGCTACCTGCTGATGCGGCTGGCCATGGTCACCCAGTGGCTGCGCGCCGCCCGCGGCGAGCAGGGGGCCGGCCGCACCTGCGCGCTGCGCTACGCCGCCGGGATCACCGCCGTCCAGGTCTGCTGGGTGGTCCTGCTGTTCCTGCCGCACGGCTGGCAGGGCCCGCTGTTCCCGGTCGGCGTGCTGGCCGAACTCGCCGTGCCCGCCTGGGCCGAGAAGGACAACCCGACGCCCTGGCACCGGCACCACATCGTCGAGCGCTACGGCCTGTTCACCATCATCGTGCTCGGCGAGACGGTGGCCGCCGCCACCGTCGCCATCCAGACCGCGCTGGACGAGCACCGGGCGGTCTCCGAGCTGCTGCCGATCGCGGCCGGCGGCCTGCTGATCTGCTTCGGCGCCTGGTGGATCTACTTCGCCGACGACGTGCACCACGTGCTGCGCACCAACCGGCAGGCGCTGCCCTGGGGTTACGGCCACTACCTGGTGTTCGCCTCGGCCGCGGCGGTCGGCGGCGGGCTGGAGGTCGCGGTCGAGCACGCGGTCGGCACCGCGCACCTCTCGGACCGGGCCGCGGCCGCCGCCGTCACCGTGCCCACCGCGCTGTTCCTGATCACCGTCTGGGCGCTGCACTCCCGCCACCACAAGCGCGGCGCCGCCCAGCTGATCCTGCCGCTGGCCGCGCTGTCGGTGCTGGCTGCGACCCTAGCCGGGGACGCCGGTGTGCCGATCGCCGGCGCCCTGGTGGCGCTCGCCGTCGCCGTCGGCATCACCCTGTCCGCGAAACGGAGTTGACCGTGCGCCTGGAAGACCTGCCCCACGCCCACCTGCTGCAGCGTCACACCGGCCCGCTGCGGGCCGACGCCCGCTACGACACCGTGCACTTCGACGACCTGGCGCTGACCGGGCAGTTCGGCGGCGCGCAGTTCCTGGAGTGCGCGTTCACCGCCGTCCGGGCCGAGGAGGCGCGGCTGCGCCGGGCCTCGTTCAACGAGGTCTGGATGCAGGGCGGCCGGCTGGTCGGCGTCGACCTCGCGGAGAGCGAGTGGCAGGACAGCGAGGTCGAGGCGTGCGTGCTGGCGGGCGTCTCCGCGTACGGTTCGGCGATCCGGCGCACGGTGTTCCGGCAGTGCAAGCTGGAGTCGGTCAACCTGCGCGGCGCGGTGCTGCGCGACGTGGTGTTCGAGGACTGCCTGCTGCGGGACGTCGACCTCGCCGACGCCAAGCTCACCGACGTGTCCTTCCCCGGCAGCACGCTGGCGGAGGTGCGGCTGCGCGGGGCCGCGCTGAAGAACGCCGACCTGCGCCGGGCCGCCCGGCTGGACCTGCCGGACGGCCACCTCGGGCTGCGCGGCGCGATCGTCTCGACACCCCAACTGCTGGAGCTCGCGCCGCGGTTCGCCCAGGCGCTGGGCATCTCCGTGCAGGACTGACGCCCCGCCCGTTCACCCCGCGTCCGCCCGGCCCGCCCGTGGTGAACACTCACCGAATCCTTGCTGCACGCCCATGGCCATGCGGCCCCGGGTGCGTGAGGATGCTCGGCGGTCCGGCATCAAAGGTGTCTGGACAACATCACAGCAGCCGATCGGACGGGCGGGTCACCATGGCAGGGCTGAGTCGTAGGAAGTTCATGGCGTTGTCGGCGAGCGCGGCCGCCGGGGCGGCGGTCGCGGGCACCGCCGCGGTGGCCGGCAGCGAGCCGGCCGCAGCGGCCGCCGCAGCCGGGCTGAGCGCCACCGGCACGCTGGCGGACGCGAAGCACATCGTGATCCTGATGCAGGAGAACCGCAGCTTCGACCACTACTTCGGGATGCTGAAGGGCGTGCGCGGCTTCGCGGACCGCGCCACCATCCAACTCTCCGGCGGCTACAGCGTGTTCAACCAGCCGAACGTGCTGAGCCGGCAGTACCCGTGGCAGTTCTCCGCCACCAAGCCGGCCGGCGGCGCCGACCCGGAGCGGCTGGCGCAGTGCAACGGCGACCTCGCGCACGGCTGGGGCGACCAGCACAAGGCGTGGAACGGCGGCAAGCTGGACTCCTGGGTCGCCGCCAAGGGCAACGTCCGCACCCTGGGCTACCTGACCCGGGCCGACATCCCGTTCCACTACGCGCTGGCCGACAACTGGACGGTCAATGACGCCTACCACTGCTCGGTGATCTCGGCGACCGGCCCGAACCGCACCTACCACTGGTCCGGCCAGATCGACCCGGCGGGCGCGGCCGGCGGCCCCGCCTACGACGGCGGCGACGAGTCCGGCCTGAAGTGGCAGACCTTCGCGGAGGCGCTGGAGAACGCGGGCGTCAGCTGGAAAGTCTACCAGAACGCCGCCGACAACTACGGCGACAACGCACTCGCCTACTTCACCCAGTTCAGCTCCGCCCCGGCGGGCAGCCCGCTCGCGGTCAAGGGCATGGGCTCGGTCCCGAAGGTGACCGGGAAGACCCCGGACGACATCGTGGCCGCGATCAAGGCCGACGTGCTGGCCGGGACGCTGCCCCAGGTCTCCTGGATCGTCCCCGACCAGGCGTCCTCCGAGCACCCGTACGCCACCCCGGCGGACGGCGCACACTTCGTCCACAACGTGCTGGACGCGCTGAACGCCGACCCGAACGTCTTCAACTCCTCGATCCTGTTCCTGAACTACGACGAGAACGACGGCTTCTTCGACCACGTCCCGCCGCCGGCCGCCCCCGCCGGCACGGCCGGCGAGTTCTACAACGGCGTCAACATCGGCCTGGGCTTCCGGGTCCCGATGATCGCCGTCTCGCCGTGGAGCCGCGGCGGCTGGGTCTCCTCGGAGACCTCCGACCACACCTCGGTGCTGCGCTTCCTGGAGCGCTGGACCGCCGCCATCGGCAAGCCCGCCACCACCCCGAACATCTCGGCCTGGCGCCGCAAGGTGACCGGCGACCTGACCGGCATGTTCGACTTCGCCAACCCGGTGTACGGGATGCCCCCGCTGCCCGACACCTCGCAGACCATCGGCCTGTCCGCCTGCGGCCCGCTGCCCAACCCGGCCCCCGTCGACAACCGGCTGCCGGTGCAGGAGCCGGGCACCCGCCCGGCCCGCGCGCTGCCCTACCAGCCGGTCGCCAACCTGGACCACCTGGAGTTCGGCTCCGGCGGCGTGATGAAGGTGTGGATCGCGATGGCCAACCAGGGCAGCGCGACCACCCACTTCGCGGCCTACGCCAACGCCTACCGCTCCGGCGGCCCCTGGCAGTACACCGTCGACCCGTCCGCGACCACCAGCGACTTCTTCAACTGCGGCACCAACTACGGCGCCGGCAAGTACGACCTGACCGTGGTCGGCCCGAACCGCTTCCTGCGCCGCTTCACCGGCGACGCCACCAAGTCCGGCAAGGACGCCTCCGCCACCGTCACGTACGCGCCCGCCCCGGACACCGGCAAGCTCGCGGTCTGGTTCAAGCTCGCCAACGCCGGGACCGCGCCGGTCACCTTCACCATCACCTCCACCAACTACCGCTCCGACGGCCCGTGGACGTACACCGTCGCGGCCGGCGCCAACACCTCCGACTACTTCAACGCGGGCGCCCACACCAACGGCTGGTACGACTTCACGGTCACCGTCAGCGGCGACACCAGTTGGTCGCAGCGCTTCACCGGCCACCTGGAGACCGGCGCCGCCTCGATCTCCGGCTGACGCCGGACGGGTGACCGCCGCCGGTCCGGGTGCGACCCGCCCGGGCCGGTGGCACGGTGGACGGAGCCCGTAGTCCACGTACACCCGAGGAGGAGACATGGGCCTGAGCGACCAGTTCAAGGACAAGGCGAAGGACCTCGCCGAGCAGGCCAAGTCGGCGCTCGGCGACCACGGCGGCAAGGCCGAGGAGGCCGAGCAGAAGGCCCGCGAACAGGCCGAGGGCATGATGCCCGGCGGCCAGGAGTCCGCGGACGACACCCCGCAGGAGGGCGAGTCCTCCTGACCGCTCCGCCGACCGGGGACGGGCCCTGCCGGGCCCGTCCCCCCGGCGTACCGTGGCAAGGGGGGACGCCCACCCGAGGAGGAGACATGGGCATCTTCGACAGGTTCCGCCACAAGGCCGCCCAGCCCGCCGCCGACACGGCCGACCGGGCCGCCCTCGCCCACGACGAGGCCGCCGACGCCTTCGGCGACCGGGCCGAACGCGCCCGCGACGACACCGAACGCCGCATCGCGCAGGAGCGCGCCGACCGCGAGGCCGCCGAACGGATGACGTCCGAGGGCGACCCCTGGGGCTGACCGACCACCCCGCCGCGGAACGCCGGTACCCCGTTCGGGGGCACCGGCGTTCCGGCGTTCCGGGCCGGTCCCGCCGTCAGGCGTCGCGCGGGGGCAGCGGGGGGCGGCGCAGGTCGGGGCGGGGGGCGGTCGGGGGCGGGGGAGCGGCGGCCGGGGCGGCGGCGAGCAGGTCGAGGGCGAGGGCGACGGCGGCGGCGAGGTCGGTGTGGTCGCCGCGGGCCCAGTCGCGCGGGGTGCGGACCACCTCGACGTCGGGGTCGACGCCGTGGTTCTCCACGCCGAAGCCGATGCCGCCGGTGAACCAGGAGGCGTTCTTGGGGACGGAGATCTGGGTGCCGTCGCCCAGCGCGTGCCGCCCCGTCATGCCGACCACGCCGCCCCAGGTGCGGGTGCCGACCACTGGGCCGAGGGCGAGCTCCTTGATGGCGGTGATGATCACGTCGCCGTCCGAGCTGGTGGCCTGGTCGGCGAGCGCGACCACCGGGCCGCGCGGCGCGTCCCGGGGCCAGCGGACCGGCTCCCGGCCGCGGGTGAAGTCCCAGGCCAGGACCCGGCGGTGGAGCTTCTCCAGGACCAGTTCGGAGACGTTGCCGCCGGCGTTGCCCCGGACGTCCAGCACCAGGGCGGGGCGGGCGAGTTCGGAGCGCAGGTCGCGGTTGAACTGGGCCCAGCCGGAGCCGCCCAGGTCCGGGATGTGCAGGTAGCCGCAGGCGCCGCCGCCGAACTCCCGCACCAGCTGCCGCCGCCGGGCCACCCAGTCCTGGTAGCGGATCGGCCGCTCGTCGGTGAGCGGCGTGACGGCGAGCCGCCGGGTCCGGCCGTCCTGGCGGACCGTCAGCTCGACGGTGGTGCCGCCCGTCCCGGCCAGCAGCGGGGCGGGCCCGCGCACCGGGTCCGGCGGGCGGCCGTCCACGGCGAGCAGCTCCGCGCCGTCGTGCAGGCCGTGCCCGGCCAGCGGGGCCCGGGCCTTGGGGTCGGAGGACTCGCCGGGCAGGACGCGGTCGAGCAGCCAGCGGCCCTCCGGGTCCCGGTGCGCGTTCGCGCCCAGCAGGCCCAGCGGCTGCTGGGCCAGCGCCGGGCCCTCGCCGCGCCGGGACGGCGTGACGTAGGCGTGCGAGGTGCCCAGCTCGCCGAGCAGCTCGCGCAGCAGGTCGGCGAAGTCGTCGGGGGAGGCGATCCGCTCCAGCAGCGGCGCGTACTGGGCGGTCAGCGCGGGCCAGTCCAGGCCGCACATGCCCGGGTCCCAGAACTGGTCGGCGACCACCCGGGACGCCTCGAAGTAGGACTGCCGCCACTCGGCGGCCGGGTGCACGGTGTGGGTGATCCGGCGCAGGTCGACGGTGATCGGGGCGGTCGGCGCGGCCAGCGGGTACAGCTTGAGCGCACCCGCCGAGAACACCGACACCGCCGAGCCGTCCGCCGACACCGCGAAGCCGTCCAACTGCTCGACCAGGGTGGTGCGGCGGCCCCGGGCCAGG
Organism: Kitasatospora sp. NPDC088134; assembly: GCF_044741705.1. Taxonomy (NCBI): domain Bacteria; kingdom Bacillati; phylum Actinomycetota; class Actinomycetes; order Kitasatosporales; family Streptomycetaceae; genus Kitasatospora; species Kitasatospora sp. NPDC088134. Next base: position 167,458 of record NZ_JBIUTD010000012.1, read on the forward strand.
TCGAAGTGCTCCAGCGCGGGACGGCCCGAGGTGTCCTCCGGATGGGCGAAGGTCTGGCCCAGCGCCCCGGAGATCGGCCAGCGCAGCCAGACCACGCCGCCGCGCACCGCCGCCGTCGCCGAGTACTTGGAGGCGATCACCGGGAACGGCACCAGCCGGTTGCCCAGCCCCTCCTCGTCGACCCGCACGGTGCCGTCGCCGCCCGCCTCCTCCGGGTCCAGGCCGACCGGCGGCCGCCCCTCCGCCGGGGAGGCGAACGGCGACGGGGTGTCCGCCGCCAGCGGCACCAGGTACGGGCGGCAGCCCAGCGGGAAGGACAGGTCGCCGGTGTGCACGTCGTGCACCGGGTCGAAGCCCCGCCAGGACAGGAACACCAGGAACCGGCCGTCCCGGGTGAACACGGGGTGCTCGTCCTCGAACCGGCCCGAGGTCACCTCGACGATCCGCTCCGGCCGGTCGGTCCGGGCCAGCCGGATCGAGCGCAGCGAACGGCCCGCCACCGGCTGCGACCAGGTCAGCCAGCACGAGTCCGGCGAGAACGACGGGCTGGAGACCGGGCCGAACGAGGACGCCGCCACCTCGGTGACCGCACCCCCGTCGGCCTCCACCAGCAGCAGCCGGCCGTCCGAGCAGGCCACCGCGAGCCGGGCGCCGTCCGGGGACGCGACCAGCTCCAGCACCCGGCCGATCCGGCCCGCCGCGATCCGCCGGGGCGGCGGGTCCTGGGCGGCGCCGTCCTTGGCGGGCAGCGCGGCGATCTCGATCGCGTCCTCGCTGTCGGCGTCCGTCACCCAGGCCGCCCGGCCACCGTAGCCCAGCACCAGCGGCAGCCGGCAGCGCACGCCCGGGGTGTCGGCCAGCACCCGGGCCGGGCCGTCGCGGTGCGTCAGCCAGTACAGCGAGCCGCGCACGTTCAGCACCCCGGCCCGGCCGGTGGCGTCGCAGGCCAGGTCCTTCACGTTGTTCGCGGTGCTCACCTGGTACGGGCGGCGGCCGGTGCGGGCCCCGCCCAGCGGCACCTCCAGCCGGTGCGGCGCCGGGGCGTCCAGCGAGTCCAGCAGCCACAGGTCGCCGGCGTGCTGGTAGACCACCCGGACGCCGTCGGTGGCGGCCTCGCGGGCGTAGAACGCGGCGTGGTCGGTGTGCCGGCGCAGGCCGGTGCCGTCCGGGCGGACCGAGTACAGGTTGCCGACGCCCTCGTGGTCGGAGAGGAAGGCGACCCGCGGGCCGTCCGCCGAGGCCACCGGCATCGGCGAGGCCAGGTGCCCGCCCAGGCCCGGCAGCAGCCGGTCGTGGCCCACCCACAGCCGGCCGGTCGCCCCGCCCCGGTAGCGCTTCCAGAAGGCCGGCTCGTGCGGCGCCGCGTCCGTCAGCAGCACCGTCCGGCCCTCGCCGACCTGCGCGTCCGCGACCGGCCCCCACGGCATCCGGCGCCCCGGCGAACCGTCCGGCGGCAGCTCCCACGCCCAGGTGTAGTGCGCGAACGGCTCGTGGTACGAGGTCACCGCCAGCACCTCGCCGTTCGGCAGCCAGCCCCGCACCCGGGTGTCCTGGCTGCCCCAGTACGTCAGCCGGACCGCCTCGCCGCCCGCCACCGGCGCGGTGAACACCTCCGGCGTCAGCGCGAACCAGCTCGTCCAGGCCAGCACCGAGCCGTCCGGCGACAGCCGCGGATGGCTCACCCTGGTCCGGTCGCAGCTCACCCGCCAGGCCCGCCCCACCCCGCCGTCCGCCCCCAGCGGGGCCACCCAGACGTCGTCCTCCGCGGTGAAGGCGAGCAGCCCGCCGCGCACATGGGGGTACCGCAAATATCCGGCCACCACTCCATGGTTCGACCCGCCCGCGACCGGCGCAACGCGTCGGCCCACCTCGGCCGAAACCACGCTGCCGAATCCGGAGGGTGCTGTCGTCCGAGCACTGGAACCGGGGGGAACTGGTGCCCAATCAGATCGTGAAGGCGCTCGAGCACGCTGCCGAAAAGCTCGGCAGGACTCTTGCCCGCGATGCGGGTCGAGCCGTTTCGGAGTTCTACCGTTCGACCGCGGTCCGGCTCGGCAAGGTATCGGCGAACATCAAGAAGGCCGATCTCGAGCATGCCGACCGGTTGAAGAAGATCACGGCGCACGACGGTGCTGCGAGCGCCCACCCCCGTTCCGCCGGAGGCGGCGGAGCGCCTCCCGGGTCCTCCGGACGAACCCGCCACCAGGGTGAGCCGCAGGGCCGGCGTCTGGAACCCCAGCCCGACTGGCACGGCCGGAGCGCGAAGGGGATGAAGGGCAGGAAGCGCGACGCGCTCGATGTGAGCCACCTTGATCCCGCGGACCAGCTCGCGGTCCTGGAGCGCGAGTCGATGCAATTGGCCAAGGACGCGGTGAGCGCTCCTCCCAACGCGCCGGGCATGACCACGGGCCAGCACCGCCTGACGCAGGGGTGCGCCGGAAGCTTCGAGCACCAAGGGGTGATCACGGCGCACTCGAGTACGACCAAGCAGGGCCAGTTCCGCTACCCGGAGGCCCATCCCGTTCTGCAGGAGATGCTCGACGGGATCAAGGCGGACGCCGATGCGGGCCGAATACCGAGGGTGGGGGCAGGGCACGGCAAGTGCGCCGAGATATCGTTGATCAGCGACCGCCTGCATCAGGCGGACCCTGACGGTACCTCCATCCGGACGCCTGCCGACGCGCGGAACCTGCTGCAGGGCGGGGTGATGCACACCAGGCAGATCGGGGACATGACGGACCGGAGCACGGGGGCGGTGATCCTGCCGCACGGTGCGTACAAGCCTCCGTGCAGCACCTGCACCCATCTCCTTCCCGCGCTGGGCGTCCACGCACATCGATGATTCAGGGAGGAACGCGGGACATGGCACTGCTGCCTTCTGCGGAGGACGTCGAGGCCTGGCTCGAGGCTGACGGATGGTTTCCCGGCCGTGACATCGGGGCCCGAGCGGATGAGCTGATCGGCATCCGTGTGCGGGACGCCTCCGCGCAGGGCGCCCCGCTCACCGTCTTCCCGCGCGCGGTGGAATTCGTCCGCTCGTTCGGGGAGCTGCGGCTGGCCGACCCCGCGGACGCCGGGCGGGCACTCTGGCTCCGGCCGACGATCGGCTACGACGGGGACGCCGCCGATATCGGCGAGCTCGCCGCAGGGCTGGGAAAGGCGCTCTTCCCGGTCGGACTGGAGACCGGGGAGAACGGAATCCTGCTCGTCGACGACGACGGCCGACTCTTCTACTTGCACCACACCGGCGGGTACTTCCTCGGAGAAACTCCGGCGTCTGCTTTCGCCCAGTGGCTCAGCGGACGTGCCATGCAGGATGCGGAGGACTTCTTTGCCTGAGAACAGCCCCGGAGTCGCGTCGTCCTTGCTGGCGAACGGCACGGTGACCAGCCATACCAGCCTCTCCGGTGGAGAAGGGCCCGAACTCCATCCGCTGGTCCGCGATTTCCTTGCGACCCTGCCGCCGAGCCGGCGCGAACCTTTCGTCGGGCTCTGTGCCGAGTCGCTGCTGGTGTCCGACCGGCTGTGGCAGTTCGAATCCGAGCAGGGAGGCGGGGCCACCGTGACGTTCGAGGCGGTGAAACCGCTCTTCGCGGGCAGCGCCATCATCTCGCGCCTGGTCCGGGACCCCGGAGACCCCGATCACGGCCGATCGGTGCCTCCCTGCCGGTCGTGTGCGGCGCTCGCGGAACGACTCGGCATCCGGGTGGTGGTGCCGTGACGGAACCCGTGACCGCCCCCGGCTTTCGAACGGCATTGGCGTCCGCCGGATGGCATCCGGGCAGGACCGCTCCCGCGCATGTCCGGACCTGGCTCCTGGAGACGATGGCAGCGGTCTCCGCCGACGGTGTTTCCCCCTGGGGGCTTTCCGCTGCGGCATCCCGGGTGATCGGGGAATTCGGAGGGCTGACGATCCGGCCGGTCCCGCCCGGGGCGGAGGCCGTGGCGCACGGCTGCACCATCGACCCGAGGGCGGCTCGGCACGCGACGGCCGGATTCACGGAGTTCGCCGAGAGGCTCGGGGCGCGGGTGTTCCCGCTGGGAGTCACCGACGACGGCGCGATGCTCGCGGTGGACGAGCACGAACGGATCTTCCGGCTGGGGCAGGGCGGGTGGTGGTACCTCGGGTCCTCGGCCCCGGAAGGGCTGGCACGGCTCGTCGAAGGCCATCGGCCGGCCCGGGTCGACGAGACCGGTCACTGGGAGCAGCTCCGGCCCCTTCCCCGGCAGGCGGCAGCCTGGTCGTGGCAGGAGCACGCGGGTGCCGGCGGCAGCTCCGCGGACCGGGGCTTGCGGACCGCGATGGTGGTCGCCTTCCTCCTGCACCGAGCGGGGCTGCTCGCCGCCCGCCGACTCAGGTTCACGGCCGTCGACGACGGCCGCGTGCCGATCGACCAGGTCTTCCGGCTCGGAGCCGGGAACCTGGAGGAGCATGCCGCCGCGATCCTTGCCGAGGTCGGGCGGCAGTGCGGCCGACCCGCGGAGACGGTCCGGATCGAACTCCACGGGGCGTCCCCGTCCGCTGCCGAACCGGCGGGTGACTGGTCCTGTGTGCTCACGACGTCCGGGGACGGTCGGACCGGACTGTCCATCGGGTTCCGCGGGGAGTGCGCCGTTCCGGAGGCGTCACCGGCTTTCGGGGCGGCGCTGTCGGAACTGAACACCTGGGTCGAAGGCCGCTGACGAGAAGGCCGGTCGGCCCCGGACGGAGCTGACGGGAGGTCAGTGGGCGAGGGTGGCCGGTGCATTGACAGGGGCGGGCGGAGCCGGTTCAGTGGTCTAGTCCAACTCCCAGGTGCGTGCCGGTGCGGCGGCGCGCGCCGGGCCGGAAACCCCACAGTCCGGCGGGCGGAGGAGGGCGTCCCCCACACAGAGGCAGGAGCATCCCCACATGCACACTCCCCGAACTCCCCGAACTCCGCGCGGGAAGCGGCTGCTCGCCGCCGGAACGGCCTGGGCGGTCGCGGCCGCGGGCGCCGTCGCGGTCAGCTTCGGCCTGGCCGGGTCGGCCTCGGCCGGCGAGTTCCTGGTCAACGGCGGCTTCGAGTCCGGCTCCCTGAACCCCTGGAGCTGCACCGGCTCCACCGGCTCCGTGGTCACCGGCCACGCCCGGACCGGGACGTACGCGCTCGCGGGCGCCGCGTCCTCCGCCGACACCGCCCAGTGCACCCAGACCGTCGCGGTCGCCCCCAACACCACGTACACGCTCAGCGCCTACGTCAACGGCGCCTACGTCTACCTCGGCGTCAACGGCGGCACCTCCACCTGGACGCCGGGCACCGGCGGCGCCTTCCAGAAGCTCTCGGTCAGCTTCACCACCACCGCCACCCAGACCTCCGCCACCGTCTTCACCCACGGCTGGTACGGCCAGGGCACCTACTACGCCGACGACGTCTCGCTCGACGGCCCCGGCGCGCCCAGCGCCTCGCCGTCCCCGTCGAAGAGCGCCAGCGCCTCGGCCAGCCCGTCCAGCTCCGCGAGCCCGTCGACGTCCACGAGCCCGTCCTCCTCGGCGAGCCCGAGCACCTCCGGCAGCCCGAGCACCCCGCCGCCGCCCGGCGGCCACGCCCTGGTCGGCTACCTGCACGCCAGCTTCGCCAACGGCGCCGGCTACCTGAAGATGGCCGACGTCCCCGACAGCTGGGACATCATCGACCTGGCCTTCGGCGAGCCCGACTCGATCACCGGCGGCACCATCCACTTCAACCGCTGCCCGGTCAGCGAGTGCCCCGGCGTGGAGTCCGACGCCGACTTCAAGGCGGCCATCGCCGCCAAGCAGGCCAAGGGCAAGAAGGTGCTGCTCTCGATCGGCGGCCAGAACGGCGAGGTGCAGCTCACCACCACCGCCGCCCGCGACAACTTCGTCAACTCGGTCTCCGCGATCATCGACAAGTGGGGCCTGGACGGCCTCGACATCGACTTCGAGGGCCACTCGCTGTCGCTCAACACCGGCGACACCGACTTCAAGAACCCCACCACGCCGGTGATCACCAACCTGATCTCCGCGGTGAAGAGCCTCAAGGCCAAGTACGGCGCGAAGTTCCAGCTCACCATGGCGCCGGAGACCTTCTTCGTCCAGCTCGGCTACCAGTACTACGGCTCCGGCCCCTGGGGCGGCCAGGACCCGCGCGCCGGGGCGTTCCTGCCGGTGATCCACGCCCTGCGCGACGACCTCACGCTGCTGCACGTCCAGGACTACAACTCGGGCTCGATCATGGGCCTCGACAACCAGTACCACAGCATGGGCGGCGCGGACTTCCACGTCGCCATGACCGACATGCTGCTCACCGGCTTCCCGGTGGCCGGCAACACCGGCAACGTGTTCCCGGCGCTCAAGCCCTCGCAGGTCGCCATCGGCATGCCCGCCAACACCTACGCCGGCAACGGCTACGTCGCCCCGGCCGCGGTCAACCAGGCGCTGGACTGCCTCACCAAGGGCACCGGCTGCGGCTCCTACACCCCGCGCTCCGGCAAGCAGCCGAACCTGCGCGGCCTGATGACCTGGTCGATCAACTGGGACAACTACAACGGGAACGAGTTCTCGAAGAACTTCCACGGCTACTTCGGCTGAGCCGCCGGGCAGCAGCAGGGCCGGGGCCGACCGCCGGGGGGTGGTCGGCCTCCGGCCGTCGTGCGGCGGAGGTGGACGCCGGGGCTCGCGGGCACGGGGGTGCGGTGCCAGCCTGGGGCAGGAGAGGAGGAGGTGGTGGAGATGCTGGCAGACGCTCCACTGGCCGCGGTGATCCCGGTGACCGACCTCGGACGCGCCGTGGCGTACTACCGCGACACGCTCGGGCTGAACCCGGTCCGGGAGTCTTCGGAGGAGGTGGTGTTCCGCTGCGGGGGCACCGAGTTCGGGATGTACGAGACGCCGTACGGGGGACAGGCCGGGCACACCCTGGCCAGCTGGAAGGTCGCCGACCTGGCCGCCGAGATGGCCGAGCTGCGCGGGCGCGGGGTGGTCTTCGAGGAGTACGACCTGCCCGGGCTGAAGACCCTGGACGGGATCGCCGAGGCGGACGGCATGCGGGCCGCCTGGTTCAAGGACCCGGACGGGAACGTGCTGTGCGTCAACGAACGGGGGGAGGTGTGAGGAACGCCCCGGAGACCCGGGAACGCCGAAGGCCTCCCCGGAGGGAGGCCTTCGACCGTCGGTGCGCCGCCAGGGACTCGAACCCCGGACCCGCTGATTAAGAGTCAGCTGCTCTAACCAACTGAGCTAGCGGCGCCTGCTGACGGAGAGAACATTACCTGGTCAGCGGCCGAAACACACAATCGGCCCGGCGAGGGGCGGACGTATGCTGAGCACGCCCGACCCCGCGCTGTCGAGAGGAACCCCCGTGGGCCAGCTGACGCTGCTCTTCCTGGTGCTGCTCGCCTCGGTGGTGACGATGCCGCTGGCCCGCCGGACCCGGATTCCGCAGCCGGTGCTGATGACGATGGTCGGCCTGGTCTTCGCGCTGATCCCGCAGATCCCCAACGTGGAGGTCAACCCGGAGCTGATCCTGCCGCTGGTGCTGCCCCCGCTGATCTTCGCGGTCGCCCGGCGCTCCTCGGTCCGGTACTTCAAGGCCAACATCCGGTCGATCCTGCTGCTGGCCGTCGCGCTGGTGGTGGTCACCACCACGGTCGTCGCGGGGGTGTTCTCCTGGTTGGTGCCGGCCGCGCCGCTGGCCGCCGGGGTCGCGCTCGGCGCGCTGGTCTCGCCGCCCGACCCGGTCGCCGCCGTCGCGGTGGCCGGCGAGGTCGGGCTGCCCCGGCGGCTGACCGCGGTGCTGGAGAGCGAGGGCCTGTTCAACGACGTCACCGCGATCGTCATCTACTCGCTGGCCGTCGAGGCCGTGGTGGACGGCAACCTGACGGCGGGTCGGGCGGTCGAGCGGTTCCTGCTGTCGGCGCTGGTCGCGGTCGTCGTCGGGATCGGCCTCGGCTGGGCCAACGCCAAGCTGGCCGGTCTGCTCGACGACCCCACCCAGCAGGTCGCGCTCAACCTGCTGGTGCCGTTCGCCGCGTACGTCCTGGCCGAGGAGGCGCACGGCTCCGGCGTGCTCGCCGTGGTGGTCTGCGCGCTCTACCTCGCCGACCGGGCCAGCGACGCCGACGAGGTCTCCTACCGGCTGGTCGGCAACGCCTTCTGGGAGATCGTCGAGACCCTGATCACCGGCGTCGCCTTCGGCCTGATCGGCCTGGAGCTCTCCACCGTCCTGCAGGACGTCAAGGACACCTGGCACACCATGATCGGCGACACCGCGACGGTGATCGCCGCCGTGGTGGTGCTCCGACTGCTCTGGCTGCTGCCCGCCGCCTGGATCTCCAAGCGGGTCAGCCACGGCGAGGAGGACACCCCGATCAGCTGGCGCGAGACCGTGGTGCTCTGGTGGTCCGGCATGCGCGGCGTCGCCACCGTCGCGCTCGCCCTCGGCATCCCGCTCACCCTGCACGACGGGCTGGACTTCCCGGCCCGCAGCGAGATCGTCTTCATCGCGTTCAGCGTCGTCCTGTTCACCCTGGTCGTGCAGGGCCTCACGCTGCCCTACGTGGTCAAGCTGCTCGGCCTGGACAGCGACGGCGACGCCCACGAGAAGGCCGTCCGGGAGCTGTGGTGGCGGGCCGCCAAGGCCGGCCTGCACCGGCTCGCCGAACTGGAGGAGCAGGACCAGCTCCCGCCCGAGATCGCCGAACGCCTCCGTGAGCGCCAGCACGACCGGCTGGCCCGGCTCTGCCCCGAGAAGTACGAGGAGGAGGAGGCGATGGAGGCGAAGCGCCGCGGCAAGCAGTGGCGGCAGGCCCACGCGGTCGAGCAGCAGATGATCGCCGCCTCCCGCCGCGAGGTGCTCGCCGCCCGCGGCGAGGCCGGTGGCGACCCCGAGGTCGCCGACCAGGTGCTGCGCGCACTCGACCTCCAGTCGGCCAGGAAGTGACGGGCCGTCGACCGCTCGCGGTACCCCCGTGGTGCCGCCCGGACCGGGCTCCCGCAGGGCATAGGGTTGGCGGGGACAGGGCCGACGACGGAGCCGGCGCACGCACACGTACCCGCCGGGCCGACGCCACCCTCCCGCCGCACCCGCCGGAACCCGCACCCGTACGACGCTAGGAGCACTCGATGTCGGACACCCCCGCCAGCGGCCGGACCCCGTTGGACCGCACCCCGCAGTGGGCCGCGCTGGGGAAGCACCGGGCGGAACTGGGCGACCAGCACCTGCGCGGGCTGTTCGCCGCCGACCCCGACCGCGGCACCCGCTACACCCTGCAGGCCGGCGACCTGTTCGTCGACTACTCGAAGCACCTGGTCACCGACCGCACCCTGGAGCTGCTGCGCGAACTCGCCGCCGCGACCGGCGTGGCCGAGCTGCGCGACGCGATGTTCCGCGGCGAGAAGATCAACACCACCGAGGACCGCGCCGTCCTGCACACCGCGCTGCGCGCCCCGCGCGAGGCCGTGATCGAGGTCGACGGCGAGAACGTGGTGCCCGCCGTGCACGCCGTCCTCGACAAGATGGCCGACTTCTCCGAGCGGATCCGCTCCGGCGCCTGGACCGGCCACACCGGCCGGCGCATCCGCAACGTGGTCAACATCGGCATCGGCGGCTCCGACCTCGGCCCCGCGATGGCCTACGAGGTGCTGCGCTCCTACACCGACCGCGACCTGACGGTCCGTTTCGTCTCCAACGTCGACGGCGCCGACCTGCACGAGGCCGTCCGCGACCTGGACGCCGCCGAGACGCTGTTCGTCGTCGCCTCGAAGACCTTCACCACCATCGAGACCGTCACCAACGCGGTCGCCGCCCGCAGCTGGCTGCTGGAGCAGCTCGGCGCCGGGGACGAGGCCGTCGCCAAGCACTTCGTGGCGCTCTCCACCAACGCGCAGGGCGTCGCCGACTTCGGCATCGACACCGCCAACATGTTCGAGTTCTGGGACTGGGTGGGCGGCCGCTACTCCTACGACTCCGCGATCGGCCTCTCGCTGATGATCGCCATCGGCTCGGAGCGCTTCCAGGAGATGCTGGCCGGCTTCCGGCAGATGGACGAGCACTTCCGCACCGCCCCCGCTGAGCGCAACCTCCCGATGCTGCTCGGCCTGCTCGGCGTCTGGTACGGCGCCTTCTTCGACGCCCAGTCGCACGCGGTGCTCCCGTACTCGCACTACCTGTCGAAGTTCACCGCGTACCTGCAGCAGCTCGACATGGAGTCCAACGGCAAGTCGGTGGACCGCGAGGGCAACCCGGTGGCCTGGCAGACCGGTTCGGTGGTCTGGGGCACCCCCGGCACCAACGGCCAGCACGCCTACTACCAGCTGCTGCACCAGGGCACCAAGATGATCCCGGCCGACTTCCTGGGCTTCGCCCGCCCGGTCGACGACCTGCCGGCCGGCCTGATCGCCCAGCACGACCTGCTGATGGCCAACTTCTTCGCCCAGACCCAGGCGCTGGCCTTCGGCAAGACCGCCGAGGAGGTCGCGGCCGAGGGCGTGCCCGCCGAGCTCGTCCCGCACAAGACCTTCCGCGGCAACCACCCCACCACCACGATCCTCGCCGCCGAGCTGACCCCGCACGTCCTCGGCCAGCTGATCGCCCTCTACGAGCACAAGGTGTTCGTCCAGGGCGCGGTCTGGAACATCGACTCCTTCGACCAGTGGGGCGTCGAACTCGGCAAGGTGCTCGCCAAGAAGATCGAGCCGGTCCTGCTCACCGGCGAGGGCGCCGAGGCGCTGGACGCCTCCACCGCCAACCTGGTCGGCCAGTACCGGGAGCTGCGCGGCCGCTCCTGACGCCCGGTCAGCCGTACGGCCCGGCGGTCGGGGAGGTGGAGACCGCCGGGCGCGGGGCCGGCCCGTGCCGGGCCGTCCAGACCAGGGCGAAGCCCAGCGACGAGGCCAGCGCCACCGAGACCGCCCAGACCAGCACCAGCCGGGCCCGGGACAGCCGGACGGCCCGCCGGTGGCCGCGCAGCGCCGCCGCCTCGGCCCCCGCGAGCTCCGCGTCCAGCCAGGCGGCCCAGTCGGAATCGAGATCGTCGGACGCCACGCAGCGGACACTAGCAGCCCTTTACGCGGCCCGGACCGGGCCCGACGGGAAGCACGAAGAAGGCCCCCCGCTTCCGCGAGGGGCCTTCGACCGTCGGTGCGCCGCCAGGGACTCGAACCCCGGACCCGCTGATTAAGAGTCAGCTGCTCTAACCAACTGAGCTAGCGGCGCCTGCTGACGTGGAAGACTCTAGCAGCGGCCGGGGCCGGAGCCAAAATCCGTTTCCCGCCCGCCGGGCACCCGGCGTTCAGCGGGCGTTCGGCGGCGCGTCGCCCGCCTCGCGCGGGCGGCCGCGGGACGCCCGGACGCAGGCCCAGAGCACCACGGACGCCCCCGGCAGCCACGGCTCGTCGGTGTCCGGGGCGACGATCCAACGGCTGGACGCGCTCTCCGGGGCGTCCAGTGCCCGCTGCACCGGCGGCACCGTCACCGCGTCGCCCGCGCCGTGGCAGAGCAGCGGCGGGACGTCCCGCGCCCACTCCTCCCAGGCCAGCAGCGTCCGCAGCCGGGGCGCCGCGCCGGGCTGCACGAACAGCAGCGTCCGGCCCCGGTAGGTCGCCACCGGGCCGCACCCCGGACCCGAGCTCCACAGCTCGTCCACCACCCGGCGGCCGAACACCGCCGGCAGGCTGATCACGTCGAAGACCCGGCCGCACGGCAGGACCGCGGGCGCCCACGGGCGGGCCTCCCACAGGGCGCGCATGCTGCTCGGGTACTCGCTGGCGGAGGCGAGCCAGGCCTCCCCGGCGACGCTGACGTACTCCACCGACTGATAGGTCCAGATGTCCACCCGGTCAGCGTGGACCGGCCGCGGGCGCGGCCACCGGGAAAACCGCGTTCGCCGGACAGCGGCCGCCGCGAGGGCGTACCATCGCCCGCCGCATATGCCAGTGGCCTCGTGCGCCTGTTCGGGCGTCGGTCGGAGACCCGGCCCCGGTCGGCGCTCCGGTCAGCTCTCCGGGCCGCGCCGCTGCAGCGCCCGCCCGTGCTCGACCATCTTCACCGCGTAGTCCGGCGTCCAGTCCGCGCGCTCGGCGATCTGCTCCGCGGAGAGCGCGTCGAACCGGCGCGGATCGGCGAGCTGGGCCGCCGCGAGCGCCTGGAAGTCGGTGGCGCGCTCCGCCGCGGCCCGGAAGGCCAGCGCCAACTCGGTCGAGCGGGCCAGCAGTTGCGTCGGATCGTCGATCGACTCCAGGTCGAAGAACCGTTCCGGCTCGGGCGCCGCCCCCTCCGGTTCGAAGAGCAGCTGGGCCGGACGCAGCCGACGCCCCGGCCCCGGCACCGACGGAACGGCGGCCGGGGCCGACGGAGCGCTCGGGTCGGACGCCTGCGGACGCGAGTCGGGCATGACGGTGCACCTCCGGGTGAGACAGGGGGGACGGCCGTCGTCCATTGTCGCGCGCGAACCGTCGGTAGCGGAACGGTGCGCCCCCGGGCGCTATTCCCCGTCACGGGGCGCGTACGCAGGGTCAACGCGCCCCGTGGCGAATCTCCGGGGCGCTCAGCCCAGCCGGACCCGGTGCTCGGCCAGGTGCGCCAGCACCGCGTGGTTGGCCTCCCAGCCGTCCGGGAACTTCACCGTCACGCCGAGCTGCACCGGCTCGGTCGCCGGGTGCTCGTCCAGCAGCTCGGCGATCCCCGCCCGGGCCACCACGATGCAGGCGTGCCGGTGCCGGGAGGCCAGCACGCACAGCCGCCCCGTCTCCAGGTGGAAGGCCGTCGCGTCCGGCCGCCCCGACAGCGGGTGCAGCACCACCGTCACGTCGTACTCCCGGCCCTGCAGCCGGTTCGCGGTGTCCACCGTCACGAAGTCGCCGAGCGCCGGATCGACCGGCACGCCCAGCCGGGCCAGCTCGGCCCGGACCGCCGCCGCCTGGTCCCGGTGCGCGGTGCCGACCGCCACCCGGCCCGGCGTCAGCAGGGCGCTGCCGCTCTCCGAACGGGCCGTCAACTCCCGCTCCAGCAGCCGCTGCACCGTTTTCGCCACCGCCGCCACCGCCTGTGCGTCGGTCCGCACCGTGTGCCGGGCCGGCAGCTCCAGCAGCGCCCAGCCGGAGGCCGCCGCCTCGTCCACCGCCGCGTCCACCGCCGAACCGTCCCCCGGCCGGCCCGGGTGCAGGGTGCGCTCGCCCGGGCCGGTGCCCGAACGGAACGGCGTGTACGGGTAGAACGCCGAGGAGATCAGCGGCGCCGCCGAGGCCGGCAGCCGCCAGGACACCGGCAGCCGGTGCGGGCGGATCGCCGGATTGTGCGCCAGCAGCGTCACCACCGCCGAGGAGGACGGGTCGTACGACAGGCCCGCCCACTGGTCGGTGCCCACCACCGTGAACGGGTCCAGCTGGCCCGGGTCGCCGACGAACAGCGCCCGCTCGAACAGCCGGGCCACCGCCAGCAGCGCGTCCGAGCGCATCTGGTACGCCTCGTCCACGATGGCGTGCCGCCACGGCCGCTCGACCTTCACCCACTGCCACTTCGCCGCCGTGGAGATCACCACGTCGTGCTCCAGCAGGTCGGCGACCTTGTCCTTGGCCGTCACGTTCGGATGCCGCAGCGCCTCCGGCGCGGGCCGGGCATCGCTCGCGTGCAGCCGGCCGATCGTCAGGTCCGGCGCCTTCGAGGCCAACCGGTCCACCAGGTCGTCGACCTGGCTGTTGGTCTGCGCGACGATCATCAACCGCTCGCCCGCGGCCACCAGTTCGCGGGCCGCCCGGACCACCAGCGTCGACTTGCCGGCCCCCGGCGGGGAGTCCACCACCACGCCGCGCGGCGCGCCCGGCGCCGGCCGCACCACCGCGTCGAGGATGCCGGCCACCGCCCGGTCGGCCGCCTCGCCCGGGGTCGACGCGCCGTGCGGCAGGGCGGGCTGAAGGTCCGTCACCAGCGCTCCAGGAGGATTCGTCGCCCCGGGCAGCCGCACTGCCCCGGACGGGTCCGTCGAACGGTCGTTCCCGGGACCGCTGCCGATGCCGATGCCGTTGCCGAGGCCGTTCGCAAGGTCGTTCGCAAGGTTGTCCGCAAGGTCATTCCCACTCGTCCGGGCCGGCCGGCGCGTCCACGCCCACCACCGGCGGGCCGCCGTGCGTCCACGGCGTGTCGGCCGGCTCGGGCAGCGGCGCGGACTGCCGGGGCGCCAGCTCGAACAGCGTGAACACCACCGTCGCCCCGGGCTCCGGAACGCTGCCCGGCTCCGGGTCCTTCTTCCGGCCCATCCCGGACAGCAGCCGCACCACCACCTCGCCCGGCGCCGAGGAGACGATCTCCGCCCGCTGGGCCGGCTCCGCGTGCGCCCGGTGCACCTCGCGGCCCGGATCGGCGTGCGGCCGGTCCCCGGTCCGCACCACCAGCAGCGGCCGCGGCTTGGGGGAGCGGCCCGCCGACCACTCCGGCACCACGTCCACCACCTCGCCCGCGAACGCCTCGCCGGACAGCCGGCGCTCCGCCATCGCCAGCGGGTCGTCCAGCGCCTCCTGGATGTCCAGCTTCGCCTGCTCCCGCTCGCGCTGGGCCAGCTTGCGGGCCGCCGTCACCGCGTCGTCCCGGCGCGGCTGCGGCGGCTCGCCCGCCGCCAGCCGGTCCCGGTGCATGGTGAACGACCAGCGGTCGCCCTCCCAGCGGTCCGCCAGGTGGCCGGCCGGCGGCAGCTCCCGCAGCAGGTCGACGCCGCGCCAGACGTCCCGCCAGGTCGGCAGCGTCGCCGCCAGCAGCGCGTCGGCCAGCACCGCCCGGGCCCGCTCCACCAGCTCCGCCGCCCGGCGCAGCTCGGCGGCGTCCCGGGCGGCCTCGGCCCGGTCCCGGACCGCCACCGCCGCGTCGTGCCGCAGGATGCCCGGGGCCAGCAGCTGCTCGTCGAACCGCGGATCGGTGGCCGGGCCGGCCGGCGGGTGCGTCAACTGCCCGTCGGCACCCCGCGCCGACTCCACCCACTCGGCCGCCGCCGCGCCCGTCCCCACCCCGGTCGCCGCCCCCGGGAAGCCCTCCGGCGCCAGGTGCCAGGCCAGCCGGGCCGCCAGGTGCTGGTCCTCCAGGTTGCTCTGCCCCGTCGCCCAGTGCCGGGACAGCAGGCTCGTCATCGCCAGCAGCATCGAGGACCCCGGCACCTGCGCCCGGTCCGTCAGGTGCGTCAACCAGCGCCCCAGCAGCGGGACCTGGGTCGGCGCCGGGTAGTCGCCCGGGTCCGGGTCCTCGACCGTCCGGCGGAACCGGGTGGAGCGGCCGAGCAGCGCCAGGTGCGCCACCCCGCCCGCGTTCGGCACGATCAGCTGCGGCGCGTCCGCACACAACTCCCGGACCACCGGCACCTTCTCGCCGCTCACCGGGTCCTTCTCCGACCCCTCCAGCAGCTCCACCTCGGACCCGAAGGACTCCAGGTACGGCACCACGTCCGCCGCCACCGCGGCCAGGAACTCCGAGCGCTGGGTGCGGTTCAGCGGCTGCGGCACGAAGTGCAGCCGGGGCTTGTCCCGGTCGGTGCCCAGCAGCATCGCCAGCGGGGCGCCCGCCTCGCCGGCCGCCGCCAGCGGCACCAGCACCATCGGACGCTCCGACAGGTGCCGGTGCTGCACCGTCGCCACCGGCTCCGCCCGCTGCCCGCGCACCGCCTCCAACCGGGCCAGCGTGGACAGCAGGCTCACCGCAGCCCTCCCGCGGCCAGCGCCTCCGCGCGCAGCCGGGCCGCGTACGCCAGCCGCTCGGACGCCTCGTCCAGCCCCAACTCCTCGAACAGCGCGGGCTCCAGGCCCTCCGACCCGCCCCGGGCCGCCGCCGCCAGCGCCGCCTCCACCGTGCGCAGCGAGCCCAGCTCGCCGCGCACCCCGCGGCCCAACTGCTCCACCGCGCCCGCGCAGCGCGCCTGCGCCCGGCAGTGGAAGCCCAACTCGCAGGTGGAGATGCACTCCGGGCCGTAGGAGGCGGGCACCGCCTCGACCGCCCCGGCCAGCTCCGCCACCGGACGGGTCGGCGTGCCCGAGTCGTCCCGCCGCAGGTCGAAGGTCACCCCCTCGGGGAGCGCCGCCAGCAGCTGGTCGATCCGCGTCATCCTGGACAACTGCCGCCGGGTGGTGGACAGTTCGCGCCGCACGTCGACCGGTATGGCGACCGGCCGGTTGGAGAAGTCCTTCGGGCAGACCAGCAGCACCGTCGACTCCGGCGAACCCGGCAACTCCTGTGCCGCGTACGGGTCTTCCGCCAGCGACACCCCGGCGGCCCGGGCGGCCGCCTGCTGCAGCGCCAGCACGTACACCGCCGCCTGCCGGGCGGCCGCGCCGACCTTCGCCGGATCGGCCGAACCGTCCAGCACCGGGAAGGACTTGATCTCCACCACGGTGCACCGGCCGCCGTGCACCACCAGCGCGTCCGGCTCCAGGTACGCGGGGCTGCCCGCCACCTCCAGGCGCAGCATCGGGTGGTCCAGCAGCGTCCAGGCCGCCGGGTCGGCGGCGGCCTGCGCGAGCGCCACCGCCGTCCGCTCCGCGCGCACCGCCGGGGAGGCCGCGGGCAGCAGGTCCGGCACGGCGAGGGAGGCGACCTCCGCCTCCGGCACGCCCAGCAGCCGGCGCAGCGGCTCCAGCAGCACCGCGTACCCGTCCTGCTTCAGCCGGGACTCGAACTGCAGCCCGCGCCGGATCGCGAACGGGGACTGGCCGAACGGCGCGGGCCGGCCCAGGTGCTGGGCCAGCGCGGTCTTGTCGACGCCTGCGGCGTCCAGCAGCGCGCGGCGGCGGCACCCCGGATTGGCGGCGAGAGCGGCGAGGGCACGGGCGTCGAGGCTGCGCTGCGGCGCCGGGCCGCGCAGCTCGGAGAGCCGCCGCAGCGGCGGGGAGGCCTGCCCCAGGTGCGAGACGTTCATGGTGCGGCCCAGTCTCGCATCCGGAACCGACAGAACGGACTCCGAGGGTCGGAACCGGCGGGTCCGGCGGGAATCGGTGCTTCCAGTGGGACGGTTGGGGCTGCCGAGGCTGCCCGGGACGGAGTGCTGACGGCGCGTCGGCGGGTTCCGGGGTGGTGGCTGGGTCGAAGGGGCGGCGGTGGGTCGAAGGGGTGGCGACGGGCTCCGGGACGGCGGTGGGGGATCATGGGGCGGTGGCCGCGACGGCCCGCGCACCGCATCCCCATCGAACGAGGTAGCCCCATGCCCGCCCGCATCGTGCTGGTCCGCCACGGCGAGACCTCCTGGTCGGCCACCGGCCGGCACACCGGCCGCACCGACGTCCCGCTCACCGAGGAGGGCCGGGCGATGGCCCGCGCGCTCGGCGAGCGCCTGGCCCGCGACCCGTGGAACGGCCTGCCCGGGGCCACCGTGTACACCAGCCCGCTCTCCCGGGCCCGGGAGACCGCCGAGCTCGCCGGGTTCGGGGACCGCGTCGTCGACCGGCCCGAACTCCTGGAGTGGGACTACGGCCAGTACGAGGGCCGCACCGGCGTCGACATCCGGGCCACCGACCACCCCGGCTGGCTGATCTGGCGCGACGGCGTGCCCGGCGGCGAGACCCTGGCCCAGGTCTCCGACCGGGTCGACGGCTTCCTGGCCGAACTCAACGAGCAGCACGGCGTCCCCGCCGAGGACACCACCACCATGCACTGCGCCGACCGCGACGTGGTGCTGTTCGCCCACGGCCACCTGCTGCGCATCCTGGCGGTCCGCTGGCTCGGCCTCGCCGCCGAGCACGCCCAGCAGTTCAAGCTCGGCACCGCCGCGCTCTCGGTGCTCTCCTGGGAGTACGGCCGCCCCGCCGTCGAGATCTGGAACGACCACAGCCACCTCGACGGGCTCGGCGCGCACGCCTGACGGGACGTCGTCCCGCTGACCCGCTGACCCGGCGTCAGGCGGCCGTCGCGCGGTCGTGCCCGATCAGGAACTCCCGCACCTCCGGCACGGCGGCGTGGCCGCGCAGGCGGTCCGCGGTGTGCGCCAGCATGCCGCGGATGCGCGCCGAGCGGACCTGGCCGAGCAGCGCCACCGCCGCCGCGCCGTGCACGGCCGCCCCCGCCAGGTCGCCCCGGCCCAGCCGGTCGTGCGCCAACTCGGCCGTGTACAGCGCCCGGTTGCGGACGAACTGCGGGGCCTGCAGCTCCATCGCCCGCTCGGCCCGGGCGCTCGCCCCGTCCCAGTCGCCGAGCGCCGACCGGCACTGCGCGTCCTGCCCGGCCAGCTCGGCCTCGCCGAAGAAGGACATCCACTCCGGGTCGGCGTCCCGCGGCCCCCGGTCGAACAGCGCGTACGCCCGGCCGAGCGCCCGCTCGCAGGCCGACCGGTCGCCGAGCAGCGCCCAGCCGCCGGCCTCGCGCAGCGCCAGCAGCGAGAGCAGCCGGTCCGAGCCCAGCCCCGCCGCCGCGGCCTGCCCGGCCTGGGCCGCCCGCAACGCCTCCCGGGGACGGCCGCTGTCCCGGGCCAGGAAGGCGCTGTTGCAGAAGACGTGCGCCTCCAGGCCCGGATCGCCGGCCATCCGGGCGGTCGCCAGCGCCTCCGAGTAGAACGAGCGGGCGTCCGCCAACCGGTTCGAGTCGTGCGCCAACCAGCCGACCGAGATGGCGAGTTCGCCGGTGCCGGACTGCAGGCGGCGCTCGGTCGCGGCGCTGTAGTCGCCGTCGTTCAGCAGCAGGTAGGCGCTCCGCAGCGACTGCCCGGCCAGCTCGAACACGGCGTCCGCGCCGTGCGCGTCGTCCAGCAGCCGGATGTCCCGGACCGCCTGCTCGACCTCCCGGACCTCGGCCGCGCCCACCCGGCGGCGTTCCGCCGCGGACGGCATGGCCACCGGCGGCACCGGCCGGTCCAGGCCGAGCGCCGCCGCCAGGGCGGCGGGGCCGCCGTTCAGGAACGTACGGCGAAGCACGTCGTCGTTCTCCTCGTCAGGCCGATGCGGGGCGGGCGGGCGGTCCGGCGGGGACGCCGGTGGGGCGGTCGGTGCGGCGGCCGGCGCGGTGTCCGACGCGGTGTCCGCGGGGGCGCGGCCGCGCACCACCGTGCGCGGGGCGAACCCGAGGTCGGCCGGCGACTTGTCCGGCCACATGTGCCGGAACACCCGCTCGTACGCGTAGTTGGGGCAGCGGATCTCGCCGGACTCCACCCGGCCGACGTAGCGCGCGTCGCAGGACACGTGCTCGCCGATCTCCCGGGCGGCCCGGCGGACCAGGGTGGCGAACTCCCCGGGCGAGAGGTCGCCGCGCAGCGCGCGCATCGCCTGGTTGGGGACGGCCGCCGGACGGGAACCGCCTGCTCGCGTGGCTGCCATGCTGCACTCCGAGGTCGTGCCGGGGTGGTCGCGCCGGCCCTGGGGGGAGGGCCGCCGCGTCGCCACGACAGTACCGGCCGTCACCGGGCGAACACGTGGCGTCGCCGGAGCGGGCCGGGTCAATCCCGGACAATACGGACGCAGTTGCCGCGTTCCGCCATGAAATGCCATGGCTTGCTGTATCGGAGACCGTGGCCTGATCGGCCGGTCGCGCGTTGTGCTGGTACGCGGACACCGGAGGTACGGGCCCCCTCCCGCACCGGCCCCCCGTCCCCCGGCCGGGTGACGGGGCGCCGCCCGGTTTCCGTGCCGTCCCAGGTGACAGGAGGTCCCCCATGGCCACCGGAGTTCCCCAGTACCGGCACCCGGCCGCCCGCCCGGGCCCGGCGGCCGCCGGCCGCGTCGTCCAGTACGACACGGTGACCGTGTCCGTCCGGCACGGCCTGGAGGCGGTCGACATCCTCCGGCTGCGGCGCGCCTGCGGGGCGGTCCAGCAGACCGTCGGCGGTTCTGCCGTCGCCTTCCTGGTCCCGGCCGGCACCGCCCTCGGCTGGCACCTGCCCGGTTCCACCTGCACTCCCGGCGCGGACCTGCCCGCCACCGACGACCCGCGCTGGATCATCCCGCCCTCCGGCTCCTGGCCGTGCGTCCGCCCCACCGATGCGTGGGTGCTGCGCTCCGCGCTCTGCGAGGCCGTCACCACCCTCACCGCCGGGGGGCTCGGGCCGCTCTGAGCGTCCTCCGGACCGCTTCTGACGATCCGTCAGGGAGCCTTCCGCAGGCAGTGGTTGACATGCAACTGCCGCCTCGCGCCGTCTCGGTGGGCGGAACGGACGACGCCGCAGCGGGCCGCCGCCGTCACCCACCGTCGCCGACCGCCGCCGCCGCCCGCCGCCACCGGGGATAATGGCCGGATGGGCCGTCCACGCACCACCAACCCCGGCCGCGCCGCCGAGGCCGTTCCCGGCCGCGCGCACAGTCAGGGCCCGCTCACCGTCGCCGTCGCCTCCGGCACCGCCGAGCTGCGCCCCGACCGCGACCGGCCGCACGCCTGGCAGCTCCTGCTCGACGGCGCGCCGCAGTCCCTGGTCGACCTCGCCGACCCCGGGTACCTCGGCTTCGAGTACCAGCGCCGGATCGGCCACCTGATCGACCTCGCCGCCCCGCCGCGCCAACCGCTCACCGTGCTGCACCTCGGCGGCGGCGCGCTCACCCTGGCCCGCTACACCGCCGCCACCCGGCCGCGCTCGCGCCAGCAGGTCGCCGAGATCGACACCGCGCTCACCGAACTCGTCCGCACCGAACTGCCGTTGGACCGCACCTGGCAGCTCAAGGTGCGCGGCGGCGACGCCCGCGCCGTCCTCGAACGCACCCCCGAGGGCTCCACCGACCTCGTGATCGCCGACGTCTTCGCGGGCGCGCGGGTGCCCGCGCACTGCGCCACCGAGGAGTTCGCCCGGCTCGCCGCCCGCGCCCTCACCGGGGCCGGGCGCTACGCCGCCAACATCACCGACGGCGGGGCGCTCGCCTTCGCCCGCGCCCAGGCCGCCACCCTCCGAACGGTCTTCCCCGAGGTCTGCCTGATCGCCGACCCCGCCGTGCTGCGCGGCAAGCGCTTCGGCAACCTGATCCTGGCCGCCGCCCACACCCCCCTCCCGCTCGCCGACCTCACCCGCCGCCTCGCCGCCGACCCCGCCCAGGCCCGCCTCCTGCACGCCCGCGACCTCACCGACTTCACCGCCGGCGCCGCCGTGGCGACGGACGTCTCGGCCGTCCCCTCTCCGGTCCCGCCCCCGAAAGCCTTCGGCTGACGCCCCGAGGAGCCGTCAGCGCCGCAACGACGCCGGATCGAAGTCGAACGGGAACGGCTCACCGAGCGCCGTGCTCTCGCCGGGCCGGACGATCCGGTCGACATAACCGCCGCGCTCCAGCCCGCCGAGGTGCAGGACGGGCGCCGGATCGAGGTCGAGCCGCCAGTAGTGCGGGATGCCGGCGGCGGCGTAGCGGTCCGACCTGGCCAGCCTGGTGATGGTCCGGGACGCCGGGGGGTCGGCCTCGGCAACGACCAGCACCCGGTCCGCGGACAGCACGAGTCCGGCGTCGGTGGTGTCCGCGACGACCAGGTCGGGGACCGGCAGTCCGTCCGGTACGAGGACGCGCGCGTCGCGCAGCACCTCGAACGGCGGGACGACCGCGCGGCGCAGGGCGGCGGCCAGGTGCTCGACGGCGCGCCGGTACCGGAGGTCCGGGCGGGGGAGCAGGAGGAGTGCGCCGCCCAGGAGTTCCACCCGGTGGTGCGGGTCCGGTGGGCGGGTCAGGACGTCCTCGGCGGTGTACCGGTCGGGGTGGCGGGGTGGTGCGGGCATCTCAGTGGCCGCCCGGGAGGCCGCGGTGCTTGTACATGGCGGTGGCGGTGAGGAGGAGGCCGGCGGCGATCGGGAGGAGGACGGCTACGGCGTCCTCGGTGTCGCTGGGGTGGGTGGGGGCGGCGGCGGTGGTGAGGGCGAGGCGGGTGGGGGCGGCAGGTGCCGGTCGGGTGGGGGTGGCCGGGGGCGGGGCGGTGGTAGGCGCGGGGCGGGGGGAGCCGGTCGGGGTGGTGGGGGGTGCGCTCGCGGGCGGGGGAGCGGGGGGTGCCGGGGTCGCGGCGGCGGGAGCGCGCTGGGCGGGGACCAGGGGCTCGGTCTCGCCGGGGCGCCCGTTCGCGGGGCCGGAGCGGGAGGCCCGGCCGGCCTCCTCGGCGCGCGGCTGCGCGGGGATGCCGGCCAGCAGCCGGGCCGCCAGGGCGAACGCGTCCGGGCCGTCGGCGCGGTGGCCGGGCAGCGGGAGTTCCGGGAGTTCGTCGGGGGCGAGGCGCGGGTGGGGCGCTCCGCCGGGGACGGGGGTGCCGGCGGCCTCGGCGGTCCCGTCCGGCCCGGGGGCGGCGCGGTCGAGCAGCCCGCGCTCCTCGGCCCGGACGGTGCCCCCGCCCCGCCGGCCGGCCTCGACGGGGCCGTCGGCGGCCCGGGCCCCGGTCGCCCCGAGGCCGAGGCCCCACACCTGGGCGGCGAGCACGCCGCTCGCCGCCCAGGTGTGGGGCCGGCCCCACCGGCCCCGGGTGGTGTCCGAACGTCGCGGCCGTTTCGCGTGGTTGGTTCGCACACCAGGGGAGAACGAGCGGGACTCCCCGCGGTCACGCCCGTCGCTCACACTCCGTCACATCGGGCGGGGGCGGGGTCAGTCGAGCCCGCCGCGCCGGATCACCCCGGAGTACCAGGCGGCGCTGCTCTTCGGGGTGCGTCGCTGGGTCGCGTAGTCGACGTGCACGATGCCGAACCGCTTGCTGTACCCGTAGGCCCATTCGAAGTTGTCGAGGAAGGACCAGAGGTAGTAGCCGCGGACGTCGGCGCCGGCCGCGATCGCCTCGGCGACCGCCTCCAGGTGGAGCCGGACGTAGCGCAGGCGCTCGGGGTCGTGGACCTCGCCGTCCGGGCCGACCACGTCCTCGAAGGCGGCGCCGTTCTCGGTGACCATCATCGGGAGGCCGAAGTCGCGTTGCAGGCCGACCAGCGAGTCGGTCAGGCCGCTGGCGTCGATCGGCCAGCCCATCGCGGTGAGGTCGTCGTTGGCGAGGTGGAAGACGATCTCCTCGGAACCGGGCCACGGGCTGTGGTCGCTGGCGCCGTGGCCGTCGTTGCGGGCGGCGTCCGCGGTCTCCAGCTCCGGGCGCGGGGCCGAGACGACGGTCGGGTTGTAGTAGTTGAGGCAGAGCAGGTCGATCGGGCGGCAGATCTCGGCCTCGTCGCCGGGGCGGACCAGCTCGTCCCAGTCCACCAGGTGGGCGGTGTCGGCCTTCAGGTCCTCGGGGTAGCCGCCCTTGAGCATCGGGCCGGTCCAGATCCGGTTGCCGACGGCGTCGATCCGGCGGACCGCCTCGTGGTCCTCGGGGGTGTCGGTGAGCGGCCGCAGCAGGTGCAGGTTGAGCGAGACGGAGAGCTGCGCGGAGGCGGGCAGGAGCTCGCGCAGCGCGCCGACGGCCAGGCCGTGGCCGAGGTTGAGGTGGTGGGCGGCCTTCAGCGCGTCGGCGGGGTTGGTGCGGCCGGGGGCGTGCACGCCGGAGCCGTAGCCGAGGAAGGCGCTGCACCAGGGCTCGTTGAGGGTGGTCCAGACCGGGATGCGGTCGCCGAGGGCGGCGGCGGCCAGGGCCGCGTACTCGGCGAAGCGGTACGCGGTCTCGCGGACCGGCCAGCCGCCGGCCTCTTCCAGGTCCTGCGGGAGGTCCCAGTGGTAGAGCGTGGCGACGGGGGAGATCCCGTGCTCCAGCAGGGTGTCGGTGAGGGCGCGGTAGAAGTCGAGGCCGCGCTCGACGGCGGGGCCGCGGCCGGTCGGCTGGATCCGCGGCCAGGACAGCGAGAACCGGTACGAGGTGAGGCCGAGGTCGGCCATCAGCCGGACGTCCTCGCGGAAGCGGTGGTAGTGGTCCACCGCGACGTCGCCGGTGTCGCCGTTCAGCACCTTGCCGGGGGTCCTGGCGAAGACATCCCAGATCGACGGGGTCCGGCCGTCCTCGGCGGCGGCGCCCTCGATCTGGTAGGCGGCGGTGGCCGCGCCCCAGGCGAACCCGGGTGGGAAGGCCACCCGGGGGGCCGCCGCGGCGGCGTGGGCGGCGGGGGTCGGATCGGTCATGGTCATACGGGAGCGCTCCCATGGCTGGGGGGTGGACAGGGCGGGCTGTGCCGGGTGCTTTCCGAGGGTCAGCTCTTGACGGCGCCGGACGTGATCCCGCCGACGATGTGCTTCCCCAGAACGGCGAAGATCAGTAGCAGCGGCAGGGTTCCGACGAGCGCGCCGGTCATGATCACGGCCTGGTTGATGTCGTGGCCGGAGCCGCCGCCGATCGCCGAGAGCGCGACCTGCACGGTGGGGTTCTGCTGGGTGAGGACCACGAAGGGCCAGAAGAAGTCGTTCCAGGACTGGACGAACACCAGCATGCCGAGCACCGCCATGGCGGGCCGGGCCACCGGGAACACCACGTGCCAGATGATCCGCAGGCTGTTCGCGCCGTCCACCCGGGCCGCCTCGATCAGCTCGAACGGCAGCGCCTCGGACAGGAACTGGCGCATGAAGAACACGCCGAACGCGGCCACCAGCGAGGGCAGGATCACCGACTGCAGGTGGTTGCCCCAGTCCAGCTTCGTGACGATCCGGTACAGCGGGATCACGCTGAGCTGCGGCGGGATGGTCATGGTGGCGACCACCAGGGTCAGCAGCGCGTTGCGGCCGCGGAAGCGCAGCTTGGCGAAGGCGAAGCCGGCCAGGGTGGAGAACAGCACCGTGGAGAGCGACACGCAGCCCGCCACCACGGTCGAGTTGAGCAGCGCGGTGCCCATGTCGGCCTGGTCCCAGGCGGTGGAGACGTTGGTCCACAGCTCGCCGCCGGGGAGCATCGGCGGCGGCGACTGGGCCACCCGCTCACCGGTGTGGGAGGCCGCGACGAAGGTCCAGTACAGCGGGAACAGCGAGACCAGGGCGGCGACCGCGAGCAGCAGGTAGGCGACCGGGCCGGCCTTGTCGTGGTCGCCGGCCCCGCGCCGGAACAGGCCGCGCGGGCGGTCCTGCTCGACGGGCTGCGCCTCGCGGGCGGAGGGGGTGGACAGGGTGGCGGCCATGTCAGCCTCCCAGCTCGTGGCGCGTGCGGTAACGGGTGATCAGGTACTGCGCCAGGCCGATCAGCAGCAGGATCAGCAGCATCGTCCAGGCCACTGCCGAGGCGCGGCCCAACTGGCGCGAGGGCCAGCCCAGTTCGTACATGTAGAGGCTGAGGGTCTGGAACTGGTGCGCGGAGCCGCCGGAGACGCCGACGCCGCCGCCGAACAGCATCGGCTCGCCGAACAACTGGGTGGCGCCGATGGTGGAGACGATGACGGTGAACATGATCGTCGGGCGGATCGACGGGACGGTGATCCGGGTGAACTGCTGCCACCGGTTGGCCCCGTCCAGGCTCGCCGCCTCGTACAGGTCCTTCGGCACCGCCTGCATCGCGGCCAGGTAGATCAGCGCGTTGTAGCCGGTCCAGCGCCAGGTGACGATGGTGGAGATGGCGATCTGCGAGGGCCAGGTGTCGGCGTACCAGTTCGGGTGGACGCCGACCGCGTCCAGCAGCCAGTTGACGACGCCGTAGTCCGGGTTGAACAGCTGGACGAAGACCAGCGTCGCGGCGGCGATCGAGGTGGCGTACGGGGCGAGCACCGCGACCCGGAAGAAACCCCGGGCCCGCATCCGGAAGTTGAGCAGGTGGGCCAGCCCGAGCGCCATCAGCAGCTGCGGGACGGTGGAGATCACCCCGATGGTGAAGGTGTTGCGCAGCGCCGTCCAGAACTGGTCGTTGGACCACAGCCGGGTGTAGTTGCCGAAGCCCTTCCACTCCATCACGTCGGGCTTCAGCAGGTCGACGTAGTGCAGCGACAGCCAGCCCGTCCAGATCAGCGGAAACAGGCCGAAGGCGGCGAAGCAGAGGAAGAACGGGGCGATGAAGGCGTACGGGGAGGCCTTCAGGTCGAACCGGTACAGGCGGGAGCGCCAGGCGGGGCGGGCGGGCGGGGCCTCGGCGCGGACGTGGGTGGCCACGTGGGGTTTCCTTCCCGGGGGTGGCGGAGGACGGCGGAACGGCGCCCGGCCGGGTGGGCGGACCCGGCCGGGCGGTCGGGACCGGCTGGCGCCGGCCCGGATCAGTGGCCGGTCAGTGGCCGGTCTTGTCGTCGACCAGCTTGGTGACGTTGGCCCAGGCCTTGGCCGGGTCGGTGCCGTGCTCCTCGATGTCGAGGACGCCGTTGTCGGTGATGATCGTCTTCACGTTGCCGTCCTGCTCGCCGATCGGGGCGGGCTTGATCGCCTGGGCGGCGGCGGCGAAGATCTGGCCGGTCGGGGCGTTGTTGAAGTACTCGGCCTTGGCGCCCTGGACGGCGGGCTGCTGCAGGCCGCCGACGGTGGAGGGCAGGTTGCCGACCTTGGTGAAGATCTTCGCCTGCTGCTCGGGCGCGGTCAGCCAGGCGGCCAGCGCCGCGGCCTCCTTGGTGTGCTTGCCGGCCTTCGGGACGGTCAGGAACGCGCCGCCCCAGTTGGAGGCGACCGGCGGGGCCGCGACGTCCCACTTGCCCTTGCCGGAGTCCCCGGAGTACTTGCTGATGATGCCGGTCATCCAGGACGGGCAGGCCAGGGTGGCGAACTTGGCGTTGGCGAAGGCCGCGTTCCACGGGTCCTGGAACTGGCGCAGCCCGGCGCTGATCTTGGCCTGGGCGGCGGAGACCGACAGGTCCCACGCCTTCTTCACGCCGGCGCTGTCCTTGTAGACGAGCTTGCCGGAGGCGTCCGAGTACTGCACCGGCTCGGCCGACAGGGCGGCGTTGAACAGGCCGGACGCGGAGTCGGTGAAGAAGGTGCCGGCCGGCGCCTTGGCCTGGTACTGCTTGCCGGCGTCGACGAACTTCGACCAGTCGCCCGCCCACAGCTTGCCGACCGCCTCGCGGTCGGTCGGCAGGCCGGCCTGCTGGAACAGGTCGGTGCGGTAGCAGATCGCCATCGGGCCGATGTCGGTGCCCAGGCCGATCAGCGCACCGCTCTGGGTGGTGGCCTGCTTCGACTTCCAGGCCAGCCAGTTGGCCGGGTTGACGCCCTCGGCCTTGCCCAGGTCGACGAACTTGTCGCCCAGGGTGTTGGCGGCCTGCGCGATGTAGCCGACCTCGACGGCCTGGATGTCGGCCAGGCCACTGCCCGAGGCGAGGTGGGTGGTGAGCGCGTCCCAGTACTTCTGGCCGTCCTGGACGGTGTCGTACTTGATGGTGACGTTCGGGTGCGCGGCCATGTACTCGTCGTACAGGCCGGCCTCCTTGAAGCCGAAGGTGCCGAAGTCGCCGACGTTCAGGGTGATCTTCGCGTTGGCGTCGCCGGAGCCGCTGCCGCCCTTGTCCGAGCCGGACGAGCAGGCCGTGAGCAGCAGGGCCGAGGTGGCGAGGACCGCGGTGGCGAGAACAGCGGCTCTGCGGGGGCGGGAGGTGGTGCGCATGGGGGCGAACTCCTTTGTCCGGTGGGGTGGTCCGGGGATGTTCCGGGCTGGTCCCGGAGGTTCCGGGAGGTTCCGGCGTGGAGCCGGAGGCGTTCCGGGCTGGAAACGAGAGGTCCGTGGGTGTTCTTGGTGCGCGGAATCTTGGCTACAGTGTGGGAGCGCTCCCACAGCTGGCATGCCGGAAGGTTGCTGTGTCGCGGGGGTGAGTGTCAAGACGTGGTGACATAAACGTTGCCGGAGCGTTTCCGCCCCCGTCACCGCCGTCCTTGGCCTCCTCGGGCTGCCCCGGGACGCCCTCCTCCCGCCCCGGATGCCCGGGAACGCGGTGGGACCGGCCACAATGAACAGTCCGCACGGTCCCGACGACCCCGGGGCGGGGACCGGCGGGGACCGAGACCAGAGACCGAGAGGTGCAGCGATGAGCCCGACCGCACAACGCCCCGACGCGCTCCAGCCGGGCGGCGGCGGCAGAGCAGGCGCCCGCCCCACCCTGGAGGAGGTGGCCGCCCTCGCCGGGGTCGGCCGCGGCACCGTCTCCCGGGTGATCAACGGCTCGCCCCGGGTCAGCAGCAAGGCCCGCGAGGCCGTGCAGAGCGCGATCGCCGAACTCGGCTACGTCCCCAACCGGGCCGCCCGCACCCTGGTCACCTCACGCACCGACTCGATCGCGCTGGTCGTCCCCGAGGCCGAGACCCGACTGTTCTCCGAGCCGTACTTCTCCGACATCATCAGCGGCGTCTCGGCCGAACTCGCCGAGACGGACATGCAGTTGCTGCTGATCCTGGTCCGCAACCAGCGCGAGCGCGACCGCCTGGCGGCCTACCTGACCGCCCAGCGGGTGGACGGCGTGCTGGTCGTCTCGGTGCACCGGGACGACCCGCTGCCCGGCCTGCTGGAGAGCCTGGAGATCCCCTCGGTGCTGGCCGGCCGGCGCGGCGACCTCGAACCGCTCAGCTACGTCCACGCCGACAACGCCGGCGGCGCCCGGATGGCCGTCCGGCACCTGCTGCGGCGCGGCTGCACCCAGGTCGCCACCCTCACCGGCCCGCTCGACATGGAGGTCGCCCAGGCCCGCCTCGGCGGCTACCGCCGGGCCCTGGAGGAGGCCGGCCGCGCATACGACGAGGGGCTGGTCGGACTGGCCGACTTCACCGAGCAGGGCGGCCGCGACGCCATGCGCGAACTCCTGGACCGGCGACCGGACTTGGACAGCGTCTTCTGCGCCTCGGACGTGATGGCGGCCGGCGCCATGCAGGTGCTGCGGGCCGCCGGGCGGCGGATTCCGGACGACGTCGCGGTGATCGGCTTCGACGACTCGATCGTCGCCCGGCACACCGATCCGCCGATGACCAGCGTGCGCCAGCCGATCGAGGAGATGGGCCGCACGATGGCCCGGCTGCTGCTCGACGAGATCACCGAACGGGGCCGGGCCCGGCGGCAGGTGGTGCTGGCGACCGAGCTGATCGTGCGCGACTCGGCCTGAGCGGGGCGCAGCTCTGGGCTCGGTGGGCGTCTTGCCGGGGCGCGGGCGGGGTGCGGCCGTGGCGTGTGCCCGGGGTGCGGCCCGGGGTGGTCACGGGCCGCCAAGGGGTCTGCCCGGATCAGGAGTTGGGGCGCAGCGTCCAGACGATCTCCAGCACGCCGGTGACGGCGCCGTCCTCGCGGGTGATCTCGACGGTGACCGGGAACTCGGGGCGCTTGCCCTCGTCGAGCTCGGCGACCACCTCGGCGATCGGGCGACCCAGGGTGGCGGTGGCGGTCACCACGCCGCGGGCGAGCTTCTTGAACGAGATCTCGCCGACCGTCGGCAGCGGCACCGCGCGGCCCAGCTGGTCGCCGAACGCGGCCAGCACGATCGCACCGCTCGCCGACTCGGCCAGGGTGAACATCGCGCCCGCGTGCGGACCGCCCACGTGGTTGCGGTACTCCGGCAGGTCGGGCAGCCGCAGGACGGCCCGCTCCGGGCTGGTCTCCAGGTACTCCAGCTGCAGGGTCTTCACCATCGGGACGGTGTCGGTGAGCAGCTGGCCGATCGGGGTAGTGGTCATGCCGCGATGTTACTGGCAAGTAGTTTCTTCGTCCATGGTCGGACGCGCCGGACGGCCAGGGGGCACGGCTCAAAAAGCACGGCTCGGGGGGCGCAGATGGGCGCAGATTGGGGAGCACGACGAAGGCCCCGATCGGTTCACCGATCGGGGCCTTCGTTCTCTGGGGTGAGTGACGGGACTCGAACCCGCGACCACCTGGACCACAACCAGGTGCTCTACCAACTGAGCTACACCCACCATCTGTCAGGTGCTTTCCCGCTTGCGCGTTCCCGCTCCGACAGGAAGAACTCTACAGGATGCCGAGGGGTGCTTGCGCCAGGGTTTTCCCGACCTCCCGGACCGGAGTCCCGGTGCCGGAGTCCTGGTCAGGAGGCGGGCAACTGGTGGCGGGCCGCGATCTCCCGCGCGGTGTCGGTGTCCGGGCCGGGCAGCGGGACGAACACCGCCTCGCGGTAGTAGCGCAGCTCGGCGATCGACTCGCGGATGTCGGCCAGCGCGCGGTGGCTGCCGCCCTTCTGCGGGCTGTTGTAGTAGGCGCGCGGGTACCAGCGGCGGGCCAGCTCCTTGATCGAGGAGACGTCCACGATCCGGTAGTGCAGGTGGCCCTCCAGCTCGGGCATGTCCCGGGACAGGAAGCCGCGGTCGGTCGCCACCGAGTTGCCGCACAGCGGGGTCTTCCCGGCCTCCGGCACGTGCTCGCGGACGTACGCCAGCACCCGCTCCTGGGCCTCGGCCATGGTCAGGCCGTCCGCGAGCTCGTCGAGCAGGCCCGAGGCGGTGTGCATCTGCCGCACCACCTCGGGCATGCCCGCCAGCGCCTCGGCGGGCGGACGGATGATCACATCCACGCCCTCGCCGAGGATGTTCAGCTCGGAGTCGGTCACCAGGGCGGCGACCTCGATCAGGGCGTCCCGATCGAGGTCGAGGCCGGTCATCTCACAGTCGATCCATACCAGACGGTCATTCACGCCCTCACCCTACGGCGCGATCACGCGCCCCCGACACTGCACGCGCGCCGTCCGGGCCGAACTCCGCGCCTCCGCGCGCCCCCCGTTCCGGCTCGGCCTCCGGGCGGTGCGCCCCCCGACGGCCCCGGGCGCTCGGCTGCTCGCCGACCGCGTCCTCCGCGATCTCGTGCTCCAGCGGACGGCCCGGACGGCCGTCCGAACGCCCGTCCGAACGTTCGTCCGGAGCCGACCCGCGCCCGCCCGGGTACGCCGCGCTCGGCCGCACCGGCTGGCCCGGCGAGGGCTGCGCGTGCGCGTGCGCGGGCGGCGGCCCCTGCTGGGCGCCGGGACTGCCGGCGGAGCCGTTGGACCCGGTCGGGGCGCCGTATCCGCTCTGGGCGGCCGACGGTGCCCCGACCGGGCCCCGGCCCGCGTACCGGGGCTCGCCCTGGCGGTCGCCGGGGCGCTCGCCCGGACACTCGCCAGGACGTTCCGGCGCGCGCCCGCCGAAGGCCGCGGCCGGGGGGCCGGACTGCGGCGGCACCAGCGGCCGCGGCCGCTGCCGCCCCGCCGCACCCCCGCCCGGACCGGCCGGGCCGAGACCCGCGCTGTTCCCGTTCCCGCTCCCGTGCGCGCCCTGGGCCGCCGCCTGGGCTGCCTGGGCGGCCGCCTGAGCGTGCGTCACCGAGCCGTGGCCGGCCGACCCGTGGCCAGCCGACCCGTGACCGGACTGGCCGGGGCCGGGCTGACCGGACCCCGGCTGGCCGGCGGCGCGGTCGAGCGGGCCGCCGCCCTGCAGGGGAGCGGCCGCACCCGGCCCGGAGGGGCGGCGGGCCCGGAACGTCGTCCGGTACGCGGCCGGGGACACCCCGAGCTGCCGCCGGAAGTGCCCACGCAGCGCCACCGGCGAACGGAAGCCGCAGCGCCGGGCGACGTCGTCCACCGACAGGTCCGAGGTCTCCAGCAACCGCTGCGCCTGCAGCACCCGCTGGGTGATCAGCCACTGCAGCGGGGCGCTGCCGGTCAGCGTCCGGAACCGGCGGTCGAAGGTGCGCCGCGACATGTAGGCGCGGGCCGCCAGCACCTCGACGTCGAACTGCTGGTTCAGGTTCTCCAACGCCCAGGTGACCACCTCGGCCAGCGGGTCGTTGCCGATCTCTTCAGGTAAAGACTGATCGATGTACTGGGCCTGACCTCCGCCGCCGCGCCGGTTGGGCACCACCAGTCGGCGGGCCAGCGCGTTCGCGGCCTCGGCGCCGTGGTCGCTGCGCACCACGTGCAGGCAGAGGTCGATGCCGGCCGCGGTGCCCGCGGAGGTCAGCACGTCGCCGTCGTCCACGAAGAGCTCGCGCGGGTCGACGTGGACCCGCGGGTAGCGCTTGGCCAGCGTCGGCGCGTACATCCAGTGGGTGGTGGCCGGACGCCCGTCCAGCAGCCCCGCCGCGGCCAGCACGAAGGCGCCGGTGCACAGCCCGATGATCCGGGCCCCCTCGTGGTGGGCCTTGCGCAGGGCGGCGATCGCCTCGACCGGCGGCGGCTGGGAGATCGACCGCCAGGCCGGCACCACGATGGTGCCCGCCCGGGACAGCGCCTCCAGGCCGTACGGTGCGGTCAGCGTCAGGCCGCCGGTGGTGCTGAGCGGGCCCTCCTCGCCGGCGCACACCAGCAGCCGGTAGCGCGGGACGCCGGCGTCCTGCCGGTCCACCCCGAACACCGACAGCGGGATCGAGCTCTCGAAGATCGGCGCACCGCTGAACAGCAGGACCGCCACCGTCTCGCGGCGCCGCCGACCCGCCAGCTTGCGGGGGGAGTTCAGCGCGCTCGGGCCGGTGGCGGCGGTGAGCAGATCGGTGGCGGAGCCGGAACCGGCCGGGCCGGTGGTCGGGGCGCCGTGTCCGCCGTGGCCGGGGGAGAGGTTGTTGTGGCCGACGAGTGCGCCGTGGCCGCCGTGCCCCCCGTGGCCCGTGAGGGTGCTGCCGCCGGGGCCGGGGCTGCTGCCCGGGCCGGTGGGCAGGCCGGCGGCGGGCGGGGCGGGGGAGTACTGACCGTTCGTCAGGCCGCCCGGTGCGCCGTGTGTCGGGGTGCCGCTCCGACCGGCGCCGAGTGAGCCACCCGACGGGCCGCCGAACTTGCCGGGTCTCGCCGTGCCACCGGGATGGGCCGACGGCTGGCGGCCGCCTTCAGGACCCGCGTCGCTCCTGCTCACCCTGCTCAAGGCGCTCCAGCCCCCTCGGTGGTGTGGTGGTCTCGGCTGCCGCTCTGCGAGCCAAGATCGAATCTACTTGGTGGACCGTTGCCGTTGTGACAAGTTCACCATCCGGCGCTATGTCGACATGGCAATTTGGCGTGAAGCATTCGATCACGAAGCGTGGCACCCGTCGACCCCGCTGTGAAGGGGGCGCGGACAACGGTGGCCGGTTGTCGCACGACCTGTCGGTGATTCCCCACCCGGCGGTGCGCCTCCCGCCCGCTGTGGGCTGCGCGTTTGCCGGAACGCCGGGGTCCGGGCGCAAGTTGACCGAAAACATACGGTCCGAATCGGGGGCGTGAACCCCGCCCCCACGCGCCACAGCGCACACCTGAGCCATGATCCCCGCGCCTCGTCAGCCCCCCGGCCCAACCCGAACCGGCCACTCCGAACCGCCTCCGACCTCACACTCCGTCACTCTTCGCTGGTCACCCCCCTTCTGCCCCACCAGCCACACGCACCCCACCCGACCCGTCGGCCCGCCCTCACCCCCACGCCCCCACCCGGCCGACAAGCGCCCCGCACATTCGTCCGAATCCGATCGATGCCCGGTGGCGCTCCCTTGCCTCCCGACAGCCACCTGTGCGGGCCCGTGCGCAGGAGCCGGGTCGACCTCGCGTCCCGGCGACGTCCCCGACCGGCGGCCCCGACCGACGTCCCCGTTCCGCCCGACTGGCGACGCCGATGGTGACGTGACGTCGATCGAGCCCGCTTGGTGTACCTGGCCGTTGAGCGTGCACCCGCCTCGTGCGGTGGGCGGGGCGTCGACTGATCGCGTGGCCGCCGTCGCCCGCAACCTCGCGCTGATCCGGCGCGTTGCCCCTATGGCCTGTTGCCCCCGCGGCCCATTGCCGCTCTACCGTCGAGAGGTGAAGGGGCGCCTGTTGCCACTCGGTGGGTCGCCCGCGTGCCCCAGTGCAGTGAGCGCTGAGATCCTGCGCGAACACCGCTCCGCCGGAAGGGAGTTCATCGCACCTCTGGGGTGTCGCGAGAGGGGTGATGGCGAGAACCCGGCCGTGATCGGTGAAGGGCAGAAGGGTAACTGCCCCGGCCGGCGGGCTCGCGGGGTCGAGGGGAGCGGCGCTTCGCTCCTTGTCGACCCAGCCGCAGGGTCCGACATGGGCGGGGGTGGTGGTGCGCGTGGTGCCCGCTGAGGGGGCAGGGGTCAGCCGGCGGCCGTTGCGGGACCTGCCCAGCGGGCCGGGGCGGGGGCGGGCAGGCCGGCCACGTTCGGCAGGGCGCCCGGGGTGCCCGATGCCGCCTTGGCGCCGGCCGGGGCCAACCGGGAGGCCGGGACGGCCAGTCGGCCGAGGGTCGGTCGGAGTCGGCCGGTGGCGGTGGACGCGAAGCCCCGCCCGGGGAGGGGCAGTTCGGACGCCGCGAGGATCAACCGCACCGCGTCCGGCAGGGACGGGACGCTGATCGTCGGACGGTAGGTGCGCTCGGCCCAAGGGCGGCCATGGTGCAGCCAGGCGCTGCGCAGTCCGGTGGCTTCGGCCCCGGCGATGTCGGCCGGACCGTAGTCGCCGACCATCCAGGTCTGGGCGGCCCAGTCCCCGGCCGGGCGGAACCCGCACCGCCGGGCCGCGATCTCGAAGATCAACGGGTCCGGCTTCAGGCAGCGGGCCTCCTCGGAGATCACCCAGCCGTCCACCAGCGGGGCTAGCCCGGTGAACCGGATCTTCTCCGACTGGGCGAGCGTCCCGCCGTTGCTGACGATCCCGATCGTCCAGCCCGCGCTGCGTGCCTGCCGGAGTGCCGTGACGTGCGAATCCGGGCACCGGATATGGGAGTTGATGAACAGCCGGTAGTGCTCCAGCATCGACTCGACCGAGCGGTCGAACCCGTAGCGACGCTTGGCCGCACCCAGTACGGTGCTGCGCGGTACGTACCCGCTGCCGTCGAGCAGCACCAGCCAGTCCAGGTCCTCGGCCGGCAGGTCGTTCTCGGCGAGGAAGACCTCCGCCCACGCTCGGAAGGTGGCGTCCCTGGGCAGCAAGGTGTTGTCGAGGTCGAACAGGAGCAGCGGCATGCCGAGCATGCTGCCAGCGGCGCCTCTTATGCACCTGGCAATTGCCAAAGGCTTGCAACCGTTTCCGCGAATTGGCCGAATACGGCTGCTACACCCCCAAGCCGGACCATGATCCCGAACGCCTGCGGTGTCCGCCGCACCCGCCTCCGCTCTCCTGTTTCCCGGGTTTCACCCTGCGCCCCCTCCCTCGGGCCGGCCTCGGGCCCGCCACCGGGCGGACGTCGCGCGCGCCGCCGGTCAGCCCGGGCCCGACACCCGACCGCGGCCTCCGTGCCCGGCCGGGCAACTCCCGCGCACCGCCCGGGGACAGGCGCGATGACAGTCGGGTCACGGTGTGTCGGCACCCTGTTGCGCGCGGCGCTCTCCGTCGGTCAAGC
Source organism: Kitasatospora sp. NPDC088134 (assembly GCF_044741705.1). Lineage (NCBI taxonomy): Bacteria > Bacillati > Actinomycetota > Actinomycetes > Kitasatosporales > Streptomycetaceae > Kitasatospora > Kitasatospora sp. NPDC088134. Next base: position 202,400 of record NZ_JBIUTD010000012.1, read on the forward strand.
TCTTCTGACTTTCGCAGCGCGAGGGGCGCACGCACCGGTGCGTGTTTCCCTCACCCGCGGGAACCCCCTCGTACGAGGGCTGCGCCACTGGGCGGAGCCCCTCCCGAGCCGTACTCTGAAAGGCACAGGTCGCCATCGGTGGTCGTCGTTCCCGAACGGTTCGCCGCCCTGGTCGCCCCTGTCACCGGGGCCGGGCGGTCCCCCGCCGCGTTCCCCTGCGCAGGCCCGTACGAGTCGAAGAGTTTTGAGCCATGGCTGGTCACGAACCTCCCGGTTCCGCCGGCGGCAGCTCCCGCGCCAGGAGGACTGTTGCCGGGTTCCTCGGCGCCCCGCCGTTCGTCGGTCCGGCGCGGCACCAGGACGGGGCGCACCAGCGCTACGGACCGCGCGACCGGGACGATCGGCACCCCGTCGGTGGCACCGGGCCCGACGGCGACCCCGGTCGGCCGGACGCGTCCCCTTCCGGTCCGCCCGATCCCGAGCCGTCCCGCCTCGACCCGAGGCACGGCGCTCCAGACACCTCCGGAACGGCGGTGGACCCGACCGCCGTTCCCCGCCCCGGAACTGCGGAGGACGCGATGACCGACCGTTCCCGTCCGACCGTCGGCCGCCGCGACGGCGAGCACGGACCGCAGTTGCAGGAACACGGCTCGCGCGCCTGCGACCCGCAGTTCCAGCACGGCGTGGTGGTCGGTTTCGACGGCTCGCTCTCCAGCGAGCGGGCCCTCGCCTACGCGGTCGGGATGGCCCGCCGCTCCCGCTGCGGGCTGGTGATCGTCCACGTCGCCAACCGGCTTCCCGCCACGGTCTGGGCCGGCTGCGAGCCGCCCGTCTTCGTGGACCTCCCCGACCAGCGCACCGAGATCCTCGGCCTCGAACTCGCCTGCGCCGACTTCCTCTCCGGCGTTCCCTGGATCCTGGTGGAGCGCGGCGGCGACATCTGCCACGAGATCGAGGAGGTCGGCCGCGAGTACGCGGCGGACGCCATCGTGGTCGGCAGCACCCACGGGCTGCTCGGCAAGATCTTCGGCTCCGTCTCCGGCCGCCTGGCCCGCCGCGCGAACCGCCCGGTCATCGTCATTCCCTGAGGGTCCGTCAGTTCCACTCGTCGCCGCCCGACGTGGAGCCGGCGGCGCGGCCGGTGGGGGCGGTGACACGGCCACCCGCACCTACCACCTCGACAACCACGCCGATTACCCGCTCGGCGACGTGCTACTGACGGACCCCCAGCTCCCCGGTGGACAGTTCCGGTGCGGGCCTGGTCGGACCGTACCGCCCGGTGGCCGGCCCGGGACTCGGGGGCGGCCCGGGCGCCGGATCGGGCCCCGGTCCGGGCGAAGGTGGGGCGGGCACCGCTCCCGGCGGACAGGCCCCGCCCGGGCTGCTGCCGGTCTCCGTTCCGGCGGGAGCCGGGCCGGTGGCCGTCGCCGCCGGACAACCGGCTGCGGGGGCGCAGCCGCTCGTACCGTTCCTGTCCGGTCGGTCACCGGCCCGGCTCCCGGACGGCAGGGCCTTCGCCCGACCCGCTTCCCCCTTTGCCGCCCCGGGGACGGGCGGTCCGTCAACGGCCTTGGGCGGAAGCCTTTCCGGGGTTGGCGGGGTGAACCCCGGGGACTCGGCGTCCGGGTAGGCCGGAGCGACCTCGGGGCCCGGCGCGAGTACGGGCTCCGAGGTGGGCAGCGGCGCGCGAAACGGCGCGGGCGCGGCAGCCGGTGCGCGGCAGCAGGCGTCGCCCGCGGTGCGGTCCGAGGGGCCGCTGGCCCAGACCGAGTTCGGCGGCGAGGGCTGGTCTCCCGATGCGGGGGACGACTCCTGGGACGGCGCCGAGGTGATGATGCTCCTGCTGGCGATCCTCCTTCCGGTGCTGTGCGTGCTGGCGGCTGCGTTCACCGCGCGGAGCCGGGGACGCCGATGACGATCCACGACGGTGCGGGACGGCACAGCCGGGGATACGGGGTTCTGGGACGGTGCGATGCCGCGTGCTGGGACAGGGCCCGGACGCACGGCGGCACACCGTCACCGGGCGGGCCGCTCGGCTCAGCGTCCCTGGTGTGCGGGGGAGTTGGCGTCGGCGCAACTGTTGTCGAGTCAAGGAGCGGAGCGGGGCAGCCGTCGGCGACCTGCGGCCGGAGGATGGCCGGAGGCGGGCGGCGATGCTGACCGTCGCGGTCGCCGCGCTGTCGGGCGCGGCGCTGGCGCTGGTGCTCGGACTGGTGCTGGGACGGACCAGGCGGGCGCGGGAAGGGTCCACGACTCCGCAGGCGCTGTCCTTCGCGGGGGCAGCCATCCTGGGTTTCTTCGCGCTGTTCCTGGGCTTCAGCATCGCGGGCACCTGGCAGCAGTGGAACTCGGCGCGCCAGCACACCTACGAGGAATCGCGGGCTCTCGCGGAGGCGTACTGGACCGCGGGCGGGCTACCGGCCGCGGACCGCCCCGTGGTGCGGGAACGGCTGCGCACCTACACCGGCCTGGTGATCGGTGACGAGTGGACGACGATGCGGCACGGCACCGGCAGCCGACCGGCCTGGCAGGCCGTCGACCAGGTGCGGGCTGCTGTCGACCGGTCCGTGGCACGCAGTCAGGTCGAGGCGAGCGCTCGGACCGACGTGCTGCGGAGCCTGTCCGAGGTCAACGCCAAGCGGAACACGCGGTTGAGTGATCTCCGGGCGTCCGTCCCGGTGTTGGCGATCGGCGGGCTGCAGGTCGGGGTGGTGTTCGTACTGGCCACGCCGTCCGTCATCGGGCCCAACTCCAACCTGCGGAATCTGGTGTTGATGTGCTTCGTGGGCGCCTCCGTGGCGTTCGGGGTGAGCATGGTCGCGGTGATGGGCGGACCGTTCTCCGGCGCGGTGCGAATCCAGCCGACCGCGTTCCAGCTCGCCTTGGAGCGGTACGACCAGATCGACACCGAGTCCGACGCGTCGGCCGTTCCGCCCTACCGGCCGTGGCCGGCGGACTGATCGACCGAGCGTCGAGCGTCGGACGTCGGGCAACGCTTCCCGGGAAAGACCCCAGGAGATCAGGAGGTCATGCCGAGCTCTCGCGCGATGAGCATCCGCTGGACCTCCGAGGTGCCCTCGCCGATCTCCAGGATCTTGCAGTCGCGCCAGAACCGGGCGACGGGGTACTCGTTCATGAAGCCGTAGCCGCCGTGGATCTGGGTCGCCTCGCGGGCGCAGTCGACCGCCGCCTCGGAGGCGTACAGCTTGGCAATGGCTGCCTCCTTCTTGAAGGGCTCGGAGTGCAGCAGCCGGGAGGCGGCGTCCCGCCAGGCCAGGCGGGAGGTGTGTGCGCGCAGCTCCATGTCGGCGAGCTTGAACTGGATGACCTGGTTGGCGCCGATCGGCCGACCGAAGGCGTGCCGGGTGGCGGCGTACGAGAGCGACTGGTCGACGCACCCCTGGGACAGGCCGGTGGCCAGGGCCGCGATGGCGATGCGGCCCTCGTCCAGGATGCGCAGGAACTGGGCGTAGCCGCGGCCTCGGGGTCCGAGCAGGTTGGCCGCGGGAACTCGGCAGTCGGTGAAGGACAGTTCGCGGGTGTCGGAGGCGTTCCACCCGACCTTCGAGTACTTCTTCGACACCTGGAACCCGGGGGTCCCAGTGGGAACGATGATGGAGGAGATTTCCCTGGTGGGCGAGTGATTTGACGAATCGTCACTCGAACGTGTGAGCGGCTCGGTCAGTGCGGTGACGGTGACCAGGCCGGTGATGTCGGTGCCGGAGTTGGTGATGAAGCACTTGCTCCCGTTGATCACCCACTCGTCGGTGGCCTCGTCGTAGCGCGCCGTGGTGCGCGTCCCGCCGGCGTCCGTGCCGCCCTCGGGCTCGGTCAGGCCGAAGGCGCCGAGCATCTCGCCCGAGGTCAGCCGCGGCAGCCACTCCCGCTTCTGCTCCTCGGTGCCGAACCGGTAGATCGGCATCGACCCGAGCGAGACCGCGGCCTCCAGGGTGATCGCCACCGAGGAGTCGACCCGGGCCAGCTCCTCCAGGGCGAGGCAGAGCGCGAAGTAGTCGCCGCCCATCCCGCCGTACTCCTCGGGGAACGGCAGGCCGAACAGGCCCATCCGCCCCATCTCCCGGACGATGTCGTACGGGAACTCGTTCCGCTCGTAGTAGTCGCCGATCTTCGGCGCCACCACGTCGTTGGCGAACTCCTCGACGGTGCGGCGGAGTTCCTCGTACTCACTGCTCAGTCGGTGGTCGAGCACGGGTGATCCTCCCGGGATCGCGGCCTCGTGGGCCTGGTGGGGACGGGGGAGTCGGGGTTCAGGACGACGCGCCGAGCAGGGCCCGGACGGTCCTCGACGGGCTGGGGCGACCGAGGTGACGGGCCATCCAGCCGCTGGTGCGGGCGAGCGCGGCGAGGTCGACGCCGGTCTCGATGCCCAGGCCGTGCAGCATCCAGACCAGGTCCTCGGTGGCCAGGTTGCCGGTCGCGCTCTTCGCGTACGGGCAGCCGCCGAGACCGCCGGCCGAGGCGTCCACCACCGTCACGCCGGAGCGCAGCGCGGCGAGCGTGTTGGCCAATGCCTGGCCGTAGGTGTCGTGGAAGTGCACGGCCAGCCGTTCGATCGGCACGCCCGATCGGGTGAACTCTTCGAGCAGCGCATTGACATGGCCGGGCGTGGCGACGCCGATGGTGTCGCCGAGGCTCAGCTCGGCGCAGCCCATCTCCAGCAGCGCCAGGCCGTGGCGGACCACCTGTTCGACCGGGACCCGGCCCTCCCAGGGATCGCCGAAGCACATCGACAGGTAGCCGCGGACCGGCACGCCGGCGGCGGTGGCCCGCTCCACGACGGGGCGGAACATCGCCATCGCCTCGTCCGCCGAGCGGTTGAGGTTGCGCCGGGCAAAGGTCTCGGTGGCGCTGGCGAAGACGGCGACCTCGGTCGCGTGGTGCGCGAGCGCCCGGTCCAGGCCCCGCTCGTTGGGCACCAGGACGGGCAGCCGCAGGCCGGGGTACCGCTCGGCCAGTCCGGCCAGCCGGGGCATCAGCTCCTCGGCGTCCGCCAGCTGCGGCACCCACTTGGGGTGGACGAAGCTGGTCGCCTCGACGGTGCGCAGCCCGGCGGCGGCGAGCCGGGCGACGAACTCCGCCTTGACCTCGACGGGGACCAGCGCGCTCTCGTTCTGCAGTCCGTCCCGGGCGCCGACCTCGTGGATGCGGACCCGCGCGGGCAGGCCGGGGTCGCGCACCGGCTGCGGGAGGCCGAGGTCCAGCACCGTCGGTTCGGGGGCGGCCTGCTCGGTCTCGGCGGTCATCGGGCCATCTCCCGGGCGTCCTCGGCGGGCTGTTCGGCGGACTCGGCGACCGGTTCCCCGTCGTCCGGGGTGACGGCCACCAGCGCCTCGTCCATGGCGACGGTCGTGCCGGCGGAGACCCGGAGGTCGTCCACGGTGCCGTCGTGCGGGGCGGAGATGACGTGCTCCATCTTCATCGCCTCCAGCACCAGCAGCGCCTGGCCGCGGCGGACCCGCTCACCGGGTTCCACCTTGACGACCGTGACGGTGCCGGGCATCGGCGCGGTGAGGGTGCCGTGATGGGCACCACTGGCCGCGGTGCGCTCGGCGATTACGTCGAACGGGTGAACGGCCCAGGCGTCTCCGTCGATGCCGAGCCAGTGGGTGACACCGTCCTGGGTGCGCTCCGCGGCGACCGTGAAAGTGGCCTGGAGGCCGTCAACCGCAAGGCGGAGCAGGTCTCCCTCCCGGGTCGCGCGGGCCCGCCGGGCCGGCCCGTCGTCCAGCCGGACCTCCCATTCCGGGGTGGTCCCGGCGGAAAAACCGATAGCGCTCTCGAATTCACCATTGGTAATCATTCGGCAGCTCACGGTGACCGGTTCGCGGCCGGCCAGCCGGAGCCGGTGCGTGGTCCAGGCGGCCTCGCCACCGAGTCGCCAGCCGGAAGGGAGGGAGAACGGATCGGTCCACCGGTCGGAGGGAGCGGAGGGGAGGTCGGAGTCGGTTCGGCCGAGGTCGAGCTGTCGCAACAGAGCGGAGGCGAAGTGCAGCAGGTCGATCGATTCGGTGCGGGTGTACGGGGAGCTCAGCAAGGAGGGGTCCTGCTGGGCGCTGCGTTCCACCAGTCCGGTGTCGATCCGCCCTGACACCACTTCGGGTTGGGCCAGCAGTCGGCGCAGGTAGCCGGTGTTGGTGGTGACGCCCAGGATGCGGGTCTCGGCGAGCGCGGCCCGCAGTCGACGGAGCGCGGTCGGGCGGTCGGGCCCGTACGCGATCACCTTGGCGAGCATCGGGTCGTACAGGCTGCCGACCCGGTCACCGGGTGCGATTCCGGAGTCCACCCGGACGCCCTCCCCGGAGGGCTCGTCCAGCAGCAGCACCTCACCGCCGGTGGGCAGGAAGTCCCGTTCCGGGTCCTCGGCGCAGATGCGGGCCTCGATCGCGTGGCCCCGGAAGGAGATGTCCGACTGTGTGAACGTCAGTGCTTCGCCCGCGGCGACGCGCAGCTGCCACTCGACCAGGTCGAGCCGCCGCGGGCCTTCGGGGCCGTCCACGGAGACGGCCAGTTCGGTCACGGGGTGTTCCACCTGGAGGCGGGTGTTCATCTCCATGAAGAAGAAGTCGAGGACGTCGTCCCCGTCCGGTCCCGCGGGCTTCCCGCCGGGGACGATGAACTCGACCGTGCCGGCGCCGGTGTAGCCGCAGGCCTCGGCGGCGCGCACCGCGGCCGCGCCCATCGCGGCGCGGGTGCTCGGGTTCAACAGGACGGAAGGGGCCTCTTCGATGAGCTTCTGATGGCGGCGCTGCAGACTGCACTCGCGCTCGCCGAGGTGGACGGTCCGGCCGTGGGTGTCGGCCAGAACCTGCACCTCGATGTGGCGCGGCTGGTCGACCCAGCGCTCCAGCAACAGGGTGTCGTCGCCGAACGCGGTGCGGGCCACCCGCCGGGCGGCGGCGAGCTCGGCGGGCAGCTCGGCCGGGTCGCGGACCAGCCGCATGCCCTTGCCGCCGCCGCCGGCCGAGGGCTTGAGCAGCACCGGGTAGCCGATCCGGGCCGCCGCCTCGATCAGCTGCTCGTCGCTGGGCGAGCCGTCCTCGCTGCCGGGGACGACCGGTACCCCGGCGGCGCGGACGGCCTCCTTGGCGTTGATCTTGTCGCCCATCAGGTCCACCGCGGCCGGCGGCGGGCCGATGAAGACCAGCCCGGCCTGCGTGCAGGCCTCGGCGAACGCGGAGTTCTCGGCGAGGAACCCGTAGCCGGGGTGGACGGCCTGCGCGCCGGTCCGGCGGGCCGCGTCCAGGATCAGGTCGGCGCGCAGGTACGTCTCGGCCGCGGAGCTGTCGCTCCGGTCGGTGGGCCCGAGCCGTACCGCCAGGTCGGCCGCCCGGACGTGCGGGGCGTCGGCGTCCGCGTCACTGTGCACGGCGACCGACCGCATGCCCAGCCGCCGGAGGGTGCGGATGACCCGCAGTGCGATCTCGCCACGATTGGCGACGAGCACGGTGTCGAACATGGAGGTGTGCCTCCGTCACGAGGGGAACGGTGAGCGAATTGACGAAGCTGAGGGAGCTGACGAAGCGTCGGTGGCGGTGGCCCGCCGGGGTGTCACATGCGGAAGACCCCGAACGGGCGCGGGTCCGGCAGCGGGGCGTTGGCACAGGCCGTCAGCGCCAGGCCGAGCGCGGTGCGGGTCTGCAAGGGGTCGATCACGCCGTCGTCCCACAGCCTGGCGGTCGCGTAGTAGGCGTTGCCCTGCCGCTCGTACTGCTCGCGGACCGGGCGCTTGAACGCGTCCTCCGCCTCGGCGGGCCACTCCTCGCCCCGGGCCTCCACCTGGTCGCGGCGGACGGTCGCCAGCACCGAGGCGGCCTGCTCGCCGCCCATCACGGAGATCTTCGCGTTCGGCCACATCCACAGGAAGCGGGGCGAGTAGGCCCGGCCGCACATCGAGTAGTTGCCCGCGCCGTACGAGCCGCCGATCACCACCGTCAGCTTCGGCACCCGGGTGCAGGCCACGGCGGTGACCATCTTGGCGCCGTGCTTGGCGATGCCGCCCGCCTCGTACTGGCGGCCCACCATGAAGCCGGTGATGTTCTGCAGGAAGAGGAGGGGGATGCCCCGTTGGTCGCACAACTCGATGAAGTGCGCGCCCTTGAGCGCGGACTCGGCGAACAGGACGCCGTTGTTGGCGACGATCCCGACCGGGTGCCCGTGGATGTGGGCGAAACCCGTCACCAGGGTGGTGCCGTACTCGGCCTTGAACTCGGCGAACCGGCTGCCGTCCACCAGCCGGGCGATCACCTCGCGCACGTCGTAGGGGGTGCGCGGGTCGACCGGCACCACGCCGTACAGCCCGGCCGGGTCGACGGCGGGCGGCTCGACCGGGGCGAGCGGCCACGGCTTCGGCGCGCGCGGGCCCAGCCCGGCCACGATGGTGCGCACGATGGACAGCGCGTGGGCGTCGTCCTCCGCCAGGTGGTCGGTCACGCCCGAGGTCCGGGAGTGGAGCTCGCCGCCGCCGAGCTCCTCGGCGGTCACCACCTCGCCGGTGGCGGCCTTCACCAGCGGCGGGCCGCCCAGGAAGATGGTGCCCTGGTTCCGGACGATCACCGCCTCGTCGCTCATTGCCGGAACGTACGCGCCGCCGGCCGTGCAGGAGCCGAGCACCGCCGCGATCTGCGGGATTCCGGCGGCGGAGAGGCGCGCCTGGTTGTAGAAGATCCGGCCGAAGTGGTCGCGGTCGGGGAACACCTCGTCCTGCATCGGCAGGAAGGCGCCGCCGGAGTCCACCAGGTAGAGGCAGGGCAGCCGGTTCTCCAGCGCCACCTCCTGTGCGCGGAGGTGCTTCTTCACCGTCATCGGGTAGTAGGTGCCGCCCTTGACCGTGGCATCGTTCGCCACCACCAGGACCTCGCGGCCGGCGACCCGGCCGATCCCGGCGATCACGCCGGCGGCCGGGGCGGCGCCGTCGTACAGCCCGTCGGCGGCGAGCGGCGCCAGTTCCAGGAAGGGGGACCCGGGGTCGAGCAGGGTGTCCACCCGCTCCCGGGGCAGCAGTTTGCCGCGCGCGGTGTGCTTGGCGCGGGCCTTCTCGCCACCGCCCAGGGCCGCAGCCGCGAGCTTGGCGCGCAGCTCGGCGACCAGCTCCCGGTGCGCCCGGGCGTTGGCGAGCCCGGCCGGCGAGGCCGGGTCGACCGCGCTCTCCAATCGGGGTGCGGGAGCGGCGGTGGCGGCGGACGGCGGGGCGGTCGGTGCCGCGTTCCGCGAGGAGGCAGGAGACCACGACGAGGCCTGTGCCGGAGAGAGGACCATCCCAAGAGCTCCCTTGCCCCTCGGATACCGGATCCGGGCAGGCCGAAGGATGAGCCGGCCAACCCGTGTTAATGAGCGTTAACTCCGTGGCCAGGTTAACCAGCGATAACCCGACTGTCTACGATGGGCAGCATGCCCAACCGTCCCGCCGCCCCCGCGCTCCCACGCCGTGACCAGATCCGGAAGGAGGCGGCCCGGCTGTTCGCGGCCCGCGGCTTCCTCGGTGTCGGCGTCGACGAGATCGGCAAGGCGGTGGGCATCAGCGGCCCCGGTCTCTACCGGCACTTCGCGGGCAAGGACGCGATGCTCGCCGACCTCCTGGTCGGCATCAGCGAGCGGCTGATGGAGGAGGGCCGCCGCCGGGTCGGCGAGGCCACCGGCCCGCAGGACGCGCTGAACTCCCTGGTCGACGGCCACATCGACTTCGCGCTCGACGACCGGGACTTGATCACCCTGCACGACCGCGAACTGCTCCACCTCAAGGAGGAGGACCGCCGCCGGGTGCGCCGGCTGCAGCGCGGCTACGTCGAACTCTGGGTCGGCGTGGTGCGCGAGGCCTTCCCCCCGCTGGCCGCCGCGTCGGCGGAACCGGTCGCCCGGTCCGCCGTCCACGCGGTCTTCGGCCTGCTCAACTCCACCCCGCACAGCGCCGCCCCCCGCCCCCCGCACGGCTCGCCCGCCGGGTCGGCCGGGCCAGCCGGGTCGACTGCGGACCAGGGGGAGCGGGGCGACCGGGCCGAGCGCGCGGGACTGGCCCGGGACAGCATGGCGGCATTGCTCCGCGCCCTGGCGCAGGGGGCGTTCGCCGCCGCAGCGGCGGAGGTCGAAGGGTGAGGCCGGCCATACCCCTCGCCTAGGTCGATCGGCTGATCCAGATGTAGCCGACCGTCGGAGGCGCAGCACCCCGCAACGCGGGCAACCTTGTAGTCGGGAAGGAAGCTCGGCCCCGGGTCGTTCAGCCTCCCAGCGCCCTTCGAAACCGATGGACGCTCAACCGGCCGAATGGTTAGCATCACTAAATATGCCCGAGACTCATGGTTTCCCAGAGCAAAGCTGGCTGCGCCGGCTCGGTGGCTACTGCTGGCGCTACCGTCGCAACCTGCTGCTGTCCTTCGGATCGTCGCTCGTCGGCATGGCGATCACCGCGATCGTCCCGCTGATCACCAAGCTGATCATCGACGACGTGATCACCACGCACCGCCGCCCGCTCACCCCGTGGGCGGTGCTGCTGCTGGTCGCGGCCGCGGCGGTGTTCCTGTGCACCCAGATCCGCCGCTACTACGGCGGGCAGCTCGCGGTGGACGTCCAGCACGACCTGCGTGCCGACCTGTTCCGCTCGCTGACCCGGCTCGACGGGCACCGGCAGGACCGGCTGGACACCGGACAGGTGGTCGGCCGGGCCACCTCCGACCTCCAACTGGTCAACGGCCTGCTGTCGATGATGCCGATGATGACGGGCTACGCCCTGATGTTCGGCATGTCGCTGGTGGTCATGCTCTGGCTCTCCCCGCCGCTCACGCTCATCTCCCTGGTGATGGCGCCGGCGCTCTGGTGGCTGGCCGGGCTCAGCCGCAAGCGGCTCTTCCCGGCGACCTGGGCCGCCCAGCAGCAGGCCGCCGAGGTCGCGGGCGTGGTCGACGCCGCGATCGGCGGGGTCCGGGTGGTCAAGGGCTTCGGCCAGGAGGCCCAGGAGCGCGGCAAGCTGGAGCGCGCCTCGCGCGAGCTGTTCGCCGCCCGACTCCGGTCGATCCGGCTGAACGCCTGGTACACCCCGGCGATGCAGGCCGTACCGGCCCTCGGCCAGGTCGCGGTGCTCGCCGTCGGCGGCTGGCTGGCCGTCCGCGGCGACGTCACGCTCGGCACCTTCGTCGCCTTCTCCGCGTACGTGGCCCAGATGGCCAGTCCGGTGCGGATGCTCGCCATGGTGATCACGGTCGGACAGCAGGCCCGTGCCGGGGTGGAGCGTGTCATGCAGCTGATCGACCAGCGCCCACTGGTTGTTGAGGCCCCCGACGCCCGCCCGCTCGACCAGGACGGCGCCCCGGCCGGAACCCCCGCGCTGGAGCTGGACGGGGTCGACTTCCACTACCACGCCGAGGAGCACCCCGAGCCGGGCAGTGCCCCCGACGGCGTCCCGGTCCTCGAAGGCCTCAGCCTGCGGCTCGCGCCGGGGGAGACGCTGGCCCTGGTCGGTGCCTCCGGCTCCGGCAAGTCGACGGTCGCCCAACTGGTGCCCCGCTTCTACGACCCCACCTCCGGAGCCGTCCGCCTCTTCGGGCAGGACATCCGCGAGGCCACCCTCGACTCGGTGCGCGCCGCCATCGGCATCGTGCCCGAGGAGAGCTTCCTGTTCTCCGAGAGCGTCCGCACCAACATCGCCTACGGGCACCCGGAGGCCACCGAGGAGCAGATCCACGCCGCCGCGCGGATCGCCCAGGCCGACGGCTTCATCCAGGAACTCCCCGAGGGCTACGACACCAAGGTCGGCGAGCAGGGCCTCACCCTCTCCGGCGGCCAACGGCAGCGCATCGCGCTCGCCCGGGCGGTCCTCACCGATCCGCGCATCCTGCTGCTCGACGACGCCACCTCCGCGGTCGATCCGCGGATCGAGGCGGAGATCCACGACGCGCTGCACAGCGTGATGGCCGGCCGCACCACCCTGCTGATCGCGCACCGCCGCTCCACCCTGCAACTCGCCGACCGGATCGCCGTGCTGGAGTCCGGCCGCCTGGTCGACCTGGGCACCCACGAGGAGCTCACCGCCCGATGTCCGCGCTACCGGTCGCTGATCACCGACCCGGAGGCGCTGGGCGGCACGGCCCCGAACGACCAGGCCGCACCCGGGTCGGCCACCGCCGCGCAGGCCCTCGCCGGCCCGGACCGGGCCACCGCGCACCAGGCCGCCGAGAAGTCGGCCGCCGCGCCCACGTCTGCCGCCGCGCCCACGTCTGCCGCCACCGCCGCCACCGCGCCGAGCGTCCCGGCCCCCACCGGCCAGGCCCCGGCCACCGCGCCCTCGACCGACCGGAAGCCGGCGGCCGACGCCGACCTGCTCGCCAAGGTCGCCGCCCTGCCCCCGGCGACGGACACCCCCGACATTCCGGTCGAACAGGCCGAGGCCGTCGACCCCAGGTTCAGCCTGGCCCGGCTGCTCGCCCCGTTCCGCCGCCCGCTGGCCCTCGCCCTCCTGCTGGTCGCCCTGGACACCGCCGCCGGACTGACCCTGCCGGTGCTGATCCGGCACGGCATCGACGACGGCGTCAGCAAGGCCGCCCTCGGCGGTGTCGCGGTCGCCTCCCTGCTGGCCCTCACCGTGGTGCTGCTCGACTGGCTGGTGCAGGCCACCGAGAGCCGGATCTCCGGGCGCACCGGCGAACGCCTGCTCTACACCCTGCGGTTGAAGATCTTCGCGCACCTGAACCGGCTCGGCCTCGACTACTACGAGCGCGAGCTGACCGGCCGGATCATGACCCGGATGACCACCGACGTCGACTCGATCTCCTCGTTCCTGCAGACCGGCGTGGTCACCGCCGTGGTCAGCCTGTTCACCTTCTTCGGCATCTTCGTCGCGCTGATCGTGATCGATGCCGGCCTGGCCCTGATGGTCTTCGCGGTGCTGCCGCTGCTGGTCGTCGCCACCCTGGTGTTCCGGAAGAAGTCCGCCGAGCAGTACCAGGTCTCCCGCGACCTGATCAGCACGGTCAACGCGGACCTGCAGGAGAACGTCGCCGGCATGCGGATCGTCCAGGCCTTCCGCCGGCAGGACGCCAACACCGAACGCTTCGTCGAGCGCGGCCTCGCCTACCGGGACGCCCGGGTGAAGGCCCAGCTGTACATCTCGCTGTACTTCCCGTTCGTCCAGTTCCTCTCCAGCGTCGCCTCCGCCCTGGTGCTGATCGCCGGCGCCTCCCGGGTCGACGACGGCACCCTCACCATCGGCGCTCTGGTCGCCTACCTGCTCTACATCGACCTCTTCTTCGCCCCGGTCAACCAGCTCTCGCAGATCTTCGACGGCTACCAGCAGGCCGCCGTCGGCCTCGGCCGGATCCGCGACCTGCTGCGCACCCCCACCAGCACGCCCCGGGCCGAACACCCCGTCCCGGTCGGCACGCTGCGCGGCGAGATCGACTTCGAGAACGTCAGCTTCGCCTACAACGGGGGCGGCGAGGGCAACCCCGAGGTGCTCTCCGGCATCGACCTGCACATCCCGGCCGGGCAGACGGTCGCCCTGGTCGGCGAGACCGGTGCGGGCAAGTCCACCCTGGTCAAGCTGGTCGCCCGGTTCTACGACGCCACCGGCGGCACCGTCCGGGTCGACGGCACCGACCTCACCGACTACGACCTCGACGAGTACCGGCACCACCTCGGCGTCGTCCCGCAGGAGGCCTACCTCTTCGCCGGGACGGTCCGCGACGCCATCGCCTACGGCCGCCCGACGGCGAGCGACGCCGAGGTCCGGGCCGCCGCCGAAGCCGTCGGCGCCCACGAGATGATCACCGGACTGACCGACGGGTACCAGCACCGGGTCGCACCTCGCGGCCGCAACCTCTCCGCCGGTCAGCGCCAGCTCATCGCCCTCGCCCGGGCCGAGCTCGTCGACCCCGACATCCTGCTCCTGGACGAGGCCACCGCCGCGCTCGACCTCGCCACCGAAGCAGCCGTCAACCGCGCCGCGGACCGGCTCAGCGGAGGCCGCACCACCCTGGTCATCGCCCACCGCCTCACCACCGCCGAACGCGCCGACCGGGTCGTCGTCCTCGCCCACGGCCGAATAGTCGAGGACGGCACCCACGCCGAACTGCTCGACCGCGACGGGGCCTACGCCAAGCTGTGGAACGCCTTCATCGCGGAGGGCCATCCGGCCCCGGTCCTCGGCTGAGCCCCGGGCCGGGGCGGGGCCGCCACCGGAGGCAGCACCGGTTCGATCAGTCCGACGGCGGAGCCCGCCAAGGACCGTTCGGTCACGGAGCTGTCTCCGGCGGGCCACAACCGGGCCGCTCGCCGATTGCGACTCGGCCACCGCCGCCACCTGGGCTGATACACAGAACGGGCGACCGATCGGGGGGACGGAAGCACCACCCCGTCACCCGGTCGCTCCGCCACGCCCCTGCGCGCACGCGCGTCCGCGCCGTCCATGGTTGCCCTCTACAACACTGCGGGCCAACTGCCCACCCTGGTAGGCCGCCTCACCGACGGCTTCGGTCTGATACCCAATCAGGCCGCCGCGCCGTGCAGACCTCCGCGGTCGCCGCCCTCGGCGTCGCGTGCGGACCACTGGTCGGTGCCGCCCTCGCGGGCACCGCCGGATACCCGGGGATGGGTGGGGTGGCTCGCCGCCGTCCTGGCGGCCACGGCCCTGCCACTAACCCTGGCGGTCCGCCCCGCCCGGTCGCTCCGCCATGCCCCCGAACCCCGCAGAACCGGCCTGCCGACCCGCCGCCGGGCCGCCCCCCACGTCCCGCGACGGCAGCCCGCTTCCCCGCCCCCGCCTCCGTCTTCATCCCCGGGCAGCGCCGCTCATCGTCGCCCGGCCGCTCACGCCCCCGGGGCCGGACCGCCGGAACCGCTCAACCGGACCACGCGTTCAGCAGCGCCCGGAACAGCGGCCCGGGGTCCACCCCGGACGGCAGTTCGCTGACCTGACCGTCCCCGACCTCCACCACCCGCCACGCACCGTCCGGGCCTTCCGGGCCGTTCGGGCCGTCCGCACCGGTGCGCCTGGCCAGGTCGGTCGTGACGAAGCGGCACCCCAACCGCCGGACCAGCGGGCCCACGGCGGAGAGATCCGGCGCCACCCGGCTCGCCGGGCAGTCGGGGTGCGGGCCGACCAGCACGGGCTCGCCGTCCAGCCACCAGACCCGGGCCTCCTCGGTGTGGCCGTCCGCGGTTCGGACGAACGACTCGAACCTGCGCAGCACCAACCCGCCCGCCAGGAAGGACCCCTGCAGCTCGGCGAAGCGTCCGACCACCCGCTCCACGGCGTCGAGGTCGGCCAGGTCCGGCAGGTAACACGCCTCCGCCCACTCGTGCTTCCGGGACTTGACGTAGTCCTTCACCACGGCGGGTCCGCGGCCACCGAGCTCCGCGGCCGCCGCGGCCAGCCCGGCCCGGTCCCAATCGGTGCCGGGCAGCCAGGTGCTGGCCGGGGTCAGCGGTTCGAAGGTCCGGTACCAGCCAGGCAGTTCGTGGGCGGCGGCGTAACGCTCGGGCCCCGTCAGCAGCGGACGGCCGCGGGAGGCCAGGGCCGCGGCGAGCGCGGCGTACTCGGCGGTGGGGATCATCCACCCCCGATACCAGAGCGGGCCGTCCCCCGCCGGAACGCGCCGGACGGCGGCCTCCGCGTC
The DNA here is from genome assembly GCF_044741705.1 of Kitasatospora sp. NPDC088134. Taxonomy (NCBI): domain Bacteria; kingdom Bacillati; phylum Actinomycetota; class Actinomycetes; order Kitasatosporales; family Streptomycetaceae; genus Kitasatospora; species Kitasatospora sp. NPDC088134. The sequence continues at coordinate 218,020 of NZ_JBIUTD010000012.1, forward strand.
CCCGGCCAGCAGCGCGTCGTGGTCGAGCAGGACGCGGCTGCCGCCCGCCGCCCCGATCGCCTCCGCCTCGTGGGCGAAGTGCGGGTCGACCCGTCGTGCCAGCAGGGGGTCGGACGGAAGGAGGACGGCGGGCTCGGTCATGCGGCTCAGATTAGGTCCACCGATCGGTGGACAACCCGGAATTCCCTTGGCCTCTCGCGTTATTCCGCCCGAAAACCCGATCGACACCCCTTCGCCGGCTCTGCCAGGGTGATCACGTGCGATGGATCACACGACGTCAGAAACCCGGAGGCGAACGGCGCCCCCGCCGCGCGGCGCGGACGGTAGTGCTCTCGCCCGAGGGCGAGGTGTTCCTGCTCCGGTCCGACAACTCCGAGATCGGCGTCCACTGGACGCCCCCCGGCGGCGGCCTGGAGCCGGGCGAGTCCCCGATCGAGGGCGCGCTCAGGGAACTGCACGAGGAAACCGGCTGGACCGACCTCCGCCCGGGCCCCCTCCTCTGCACCTGGGAGCACGACTTCACCTGGCACGGCACCCCGGTCCGGCAGCACGAGCACATCTACCTGACCCACGGACCACGACGCGAACCGGGAGACGTGGCAGCGGTCCACCGGGCCGACGGCATCCTCGGCTGGCGCTGGTGGACGCCCGCCGAACTCGCCGCACCGGACGCCGACCCGCTCTGGCCACCGAACCTGCCGGCCCTGCTCGCCGACCTGCGCATCGCAGGCTCCGGCTCCATAGATCCGGTCCACCTCGGCTACATCCCCAACACCTCGGGAGGAGAAGTCATCTGACGAAGCGACAGGCAAACGGACGAACCGTCAGCGGACCTGACGCCGACCCCTCCGGCGCCCCCGAGCCGCAGGTACCTCGGCCTGCCAGTCGCGCAGCCCGAGCTCCCGGTCGTGCACCGCCTCCGGATTGATCACCACCGACAGCAGCGCCGAACGCAGTTCCTCCGCGTTCAACCCGGTCGACCGCTGCAACTGCTCGGTGGGGACCGACACCGCGATGGCCGAGCGCCACTCGGGCAGCACCACCTGACACGTCCCCGAACCGAAGCGCAGCAACTGCGCCGAGACCCTGCGGTCCGGAGCCCGTCCCATCGGAGCGGCTCCCTCCACCGGTCCGGGCGACCCCCCGATCAGTACCCCCATCGGCACCCCCGGCAGGTCGACCGACCCACCGGCGGACTCGGCTCCCGAACCGGTCGGAGCCGGAACCCCGTCGGCACCCGGCCGCCCCTGGGCCGGCGGTACCGCCCGCACCTGACTCAGCCGCCGCGAAGGCGCCGGCCGCCGTGGCGGCCGCACCCGGTCGGTGGCCAGCACGCCCGTACCCCATGCCCCCGAGGACCAACCCGTCACCCCAGGAGTCGTCGAGCTCGATCGCTGAACCACCACCCCGGAAGTCCCGGCACCTTCCGCGCTCTCCGTACCCTCCGCCGCGCCACTCGGCTCGGCCCGCTCACCCGGCTGCCCACCGGTCCGTTCCCCCGACACCGGGTATCCGTCCACGCCCACCCGGAACGTCTCGGCCGTGACCGCCGCCCCGCTTCCCGCTGCCCTGCTCTCCGTCAGTTCGGTACCCGAGGCCCCAGCGCTCGCTGCCCCGGTGCGCATCGCCCTGGCGTCCACCGAACCGGCTTCCGCGGCAGGACGGTTGGCACCCGCGTGCGGTCGGTCCGCCGCGTTCTGGTCGAGCGAGGTCATGGCTGCGCGCCTCCGGATTCTCGGGTCGCCCGATCCTGCACCACCGGTGCGTGCCCGGCCAAGGGACGTCCGCATACGCCTCACCGGTTCCCGAAGGCAGCGCGGGCCCGCCCACAACCTCTCCGCACCGGACGGGCACCGTGCCCGACTGCCCTGTGGGTACGAGTCTCCGCAGGTCGCGCGGTCCAGCCGGCCCCGAGCCGGGCCGGCCCCCACCCACCCGGCGCGGCAGGAGCGGCAGGAGCGGAAAACCCGACCGATCACCGAAGCCGTCGGGCTACCCTGGGGGCATGTTCCACACCTCGTGCCTGTGCTGGTGGCCGTCCTAGGACGGCCACTTCCCACGCATGACTCCAGGGCCGTTCGCAAGGGCGGCCCCGGCGCGATCACCTCGGACGGACCTGGGCCCACCCCGGCGGGCGGCGACCGACACCACCGAGGAGACCTCCCGCCATGAGCACCACCAGCACCAGCACCACTGCAGCCGCCACAGTCGCCGAGCACGCCGCCGACACCGCGCGTCCGCTGCTCGCCGAGTCCGCCGCAGGACACCACCGCATCCTGACCGGCGACCGCCCCACCGGCCCGCTGCACCTCGGCCACTACTTCGGGACGCTGCAGAACCGGGTCCAACTCCAGTCACAGGGACTCGAGTTGATGATCGTGATCCCCGACTACCAGGTGATCACCGACCGGGACCGTGCCGACCGGCTCGCCGAGCACGTGGAGAACCTGGTCCTCGACTACCTGGCTGCCGGAGTCGACCCCGCCCGGGCCACGATCTTCACCCACAGCTCGGTCCCGGCCCTCAACCAGCTGATGCTGCCCTTCCTCAGCCTGGTGAGCATCGCCGAACTGTCCCGCAACCCCACCGTCAAGGACGAGATCGCCCACTCCAGGCAGGCCGCCGTGAGCGGGCTGATGTTCACCTACCCGGTCCACCAGGCCGCCGACATCCTGTTCTGCAAGGCCGACCTCGTCCCGGTCGGCCAGGACCAACTGCCGCACCTCGAACTCACCAGGACCGTCGCCCGGCGCTTCAACGACCGCTACGCCGCGATCTTCCCCGAACCGCAGGCCCTGCTCTCCGACGCGCCCCTGCTGCTCGGCACCGACGCCGGAAAGATGAGCAAGAGCCGCAACAACGCGATCACGCTCGGCGCCGACGAGGACGAGACGGCCCGCCTGCTGCGCGGAGCCGTCACCGACCCCGACCGCCGGATCACCTACGACCCCGACCACCGCCCCGGCGTCTCCAACCTCCTGCTCCTCAGCGCGCTCTGCCAGGGCCGCGACCCGCACCAGGTCGCCGAGGAGATCGGCGACGGCGGCGCCGCCGTCCTCAAGCGAACCACCACCGAGGCCGTCAACGAGTACTTCCGCCCCCTGCGGGCCCGCCGCGCCGAACTCGCCACCGACCGCGCCCTGCTCCGCGAGACCCTGCGCGCTGGCAGCGCCCGGGCCAACGCCATCGCCGACCGCACCCTCGACGAAGTCCGCGCCGCAATGGGCACCTTCTGAGCACGGGCACTTTCTGAGCACGGGCACTTTCTGAACGACACCCGCCGTCCGTGGCGGCCGGGCCCCGCATCCGGAGCGAGCAGGGCCCGGCAAACGGGATGGGCCGTCCCCCGGCGGGGGATACCGTCAGCAGGCGGACCATCGGAGCACCGCGCCACCGAGTGGGCAGAGCAACTCGACCGCCGTGCGCACCCGCGCCCGCCGCCGCCGACCGTCCGCCCCGCCCGCCGCCTCGGCCCCGCACCCCCGACACCCCTGCTCCAGGAACGAGGAGTCCCGATGCCCCTGCGCCCGCTCCGCCCCGGCGACCGGATCGCCCTCGCCGCCCCCAGTGGTGCCGTCGACCCCGCCAGGCTCGCCCAGGGCATCGACGTCCTCCGGAGCTGGGGCCTGGAACCGGTCGTCCTGCCGCACGTCCACGACACCCATCCGGCCCTCCCGTACCTGGCCGGCCAGGACCACCACCGCGCCGCCGACTTCCAGTCCGCCTGGCTCGACCCGGACACGGCCGCGGTGTTCTGCGTCCGCGGCGGCTTCGGTGCCCAGCGGATGGTCGACCTGCTCGACTGGGACGCGATGCGCGCCGCGCCGCCCAAGATCCTGATCGGGTTCAGCGACGTCACCGTCCTGCACGAGGCCGTCGCCCGGCACCTCGGCCTCCCGACCCTCTACGGCCCGATGCCGGGCGCGGCCACCTTCAGCCGCGACGCCCGCACCGCCGAGCACCTGCGCCGCACCCTGTTCGAGCCCGCCACCACCACCGTCCTCACCGGCCCGGACGCTTCCGCACTCGTTCCCGGCCGGGCCCACGGCGTCCTGATGGGCGGCTGCGCCTCCCTGCTCGCCGCCGACCGCGGCACCCCCGCCGCCCGCCCGTCCTTCGCCGGCGGCCTGCTCGTCCTGGAGGACGTCAACGAGCAGCCCTACCAACTCGACCGCATGCTCACCCAACTCCGTCGCAGCGGAGCCCTGGCGGGAGTGGCGGGCGTGGTGCTCGGCTCCTGGGACGGCTGCGGGCCGGTCGAGAGCGTGCGGGCCGTCCTGCTCGACCACCTCGGAGAGCTGGGCGTCCCCGTCCTGTGGGAACTCGGCTTCGGCCACTGCCCGTCCTCGATCACCGTCCCGCTCGGCGTCCCCGCCACGCTGGACGCCGACGCGGGCACCGTCACCCTCGACGCACCTGTTCTCAGCGGTCCTACCTGCGCGTAGGGTGCCAGCCATGCACGTCGAAGGCACCCCCAGCACCACCCCGCCCGCCGAACAGCCCGACGCCGCAACCCCCGCGGTGGCCCGCGCACTCGCGCTGCTCCACCGCCCCGGCCGCGCCGTCGGACGAACCGTCCTGGGGCTCGCCGGGCCGCCCGCCGCCGGCAAGTCCACCCTCGCCCGGCACCTGATCGACGCGATCAACCGCCGCGAGGGCCCCGACACCGCGGCCTACCTCCCGCTCGACGGCTTCCACCTCTCCAACGCCCAGCTCGACCGCCTCGACCTGCGCTCCCGCAAGGGCGCCCCCGAGACCTTCGACGCCCTCGGCTACCTCGCCCTCCTCCAGCGCGTCGCCGCCGACCGGTTCCACGACGTCTACGTCCCGGATTTCGACCGCGCCCTCGACGAACCGATCGCCGCCCGCCACCTCGTCCGCCCCCACACCCGGCTGATCGTCACCGAGGGCAACTACCTCGCCTCGCCCACCACCCCCTGGACGGACGTCCGCGCCCTGCTGCACGAACTCTGGTACGTCGACGCCGACGACAGCACCCGCGACGCCCGCCTGCTCGCCCGTCACACCGCCGGCGGTCAGGACGAGGCCGCCGCCCGTCACCGGGTCGACACCAACGACCGCCCCAACGCCGCCCAGGTGGAGAGCACCCGCACGGCCTGCGACTGGGTGGTTCGCCCGGACGCGTTTGCATCGGCCCGCCGATCGGCGTAGTGTTGACTGGTCGCTCGGCAGGGAGCACCGGACACGCATCTCGTGTGGACGGTCCCGGGGCGGCCAATCCCTGAGAACCACCAGTTGATCCGTAGCGGGTCGCGTCCTTTCGCGTCTCCGTTCGTATTCGCTGTGCGCTTTTTCGGAGATTGCGGCGGATTCGCTTTTCGGAGCGGGGATCGGCTAGAGTTTGAAACGTCGGCAGGGGCCGCAGGGCCGCGAAAGACGAAAGCGAATCGGGAAAGAGCACAAGCTCGGATCTGATAAGCTGGAAACACGAAAGAACGAAGCGCCCGGAGGGTCCGCAGGAATGCGGTCCGAAGGAAGCGTCCGTTCCTTGAGAACTCAACAGCGTGCCAAAAGTCAACGCCAGATATGTTGACATCCCCGGCCTCGA